>JAIFLV010000048.1 GCA_020048895.1 Rhodoferax sp.
CATGTCTGCCTGGGTCTTGCCGGATCACATTGCCGATGTGCTGCCTTCAGAGGCGCGCCACATTGAAGAAATACGCCGAGATCTGTTGGACATAGCGCGATGCTATGGTTATGAACTGGTAATGCCGCCCCTGCTGGAGCATCTGGAGTCCTTGCTATCAGGTACAGGCAAAGCGCTGGACCTGCAGACATTCAAGCTGGTTGATCAACTCTCAGGGCGCATGCTGGGCCTGCGGGCTGATAGCACACCCCAGGTGGCCCGCATTGATGCCCATCTACTCAATCGCAGCGGAGTTACCCGCCTTTGCTATTGTGGTCCGGTGTTGCACACCCGGCCCAGCGGCCCCCATGCAACCCGCGAACCGCTGCAGTTTGGTGCCGAGATCTACGGCCACCGCGGTCTGGAGGCCGACCTCGAGGTGCTTACGTTGGCATTGGACTGTGCACGTGCTGCTCGGGTGGATGCGGTTCGTGTAGATATGGCCGATGCCCGCATTGTTCACTCGCTCCTGAAAGATGTAGCGTTGGATAGCGTGCAGTTGGCGAGTATTCATGCGGCGCTAGCCGCCAAGGATGCCAGTGAGATTCGTTCGCTGTGCCGTGGTGCGCCCGATTCGGTAGCGAAGGCACTGCAGGCGCTCGTGCAGTTGTACGGTGATGCACGGGTGCTCGATGAGGCACTTCGCGTGTTGCCACAAACCCCGGCTATCGGCGAGGCGATCACACACCTCAAGTGGTTGGCTGGGCATCTCGATGCCGTTTCGGTCTCATTCGATCTGGCCGACTTGCGAGGCTATGCCTACTACAGTGGCGCCATGTTTTCGCTGTACGCTCCTAAAGCCAACGACGCGCTGGCGCGGGGCGGTCGTTACGATGAGGTCGGCGCGGTATTCGGACGCAATCGGCCGGCCGTAGGCTTTAGTCTGGATGTGAAGGCCGTTGCAGCGGTTGCGAAACCGGCCCCGTTGCGTGCGGTTATTCGTGCGCCCTGGAGCGAAGACCGCGCATTGCGCGCTGCCATCGCCGCGCTGCGTCGGCAAGGAGAGACCGTGGTTTGTGTGCTGCCCGGTCATGAAAGCGAAGTCGAAGAATTCCAGTGTGACCGGGCTTTGGTATGCGATGCCGGTCAATGGATCGTGCAACCTATCTGAGAAATGTTCCAATGAATACAACCAAAGGGCGCAATGTCGTCGTCGTCGGTACCCAGTGGGGTGATGAGGGTAAGGGGAAACTGGTCGACTGGCTGACCGAGAGTTCACAGGGTGTGGTGCGTTTCCAGGGTGGGCACAACGCAGGTCACACACTGGTGATCAATGGCGTAAAAACGGCTTTGCATTTGATTCCCAGCGGCATCATGCGCCCGGGCGTCAAGTGCTACATAGGTAACGGCGTGGTCCTCTCCGCTGCCAAGTTGTTTGAAGAAATTGAAGGATTGGAAAAAGTCGGTGTGGAAGTGCGCGGGCGTTTGCGCATCAGCGAAGCCTGCCCGTTGATCCTGCCGTTCCATGCGGCGCTCGACGTAGCGCGTGAAGCCGCTCGGGAAAAAGGCGGCAATGCCAGGATCGGAACCACCGGGCGAGGCATTGGTCCGGCCTACGAGGACAAGATCGCGCGGCGCGCATTGCGGGTGCAGGACTTGAAATACCCGGAGCGCTTTGCAGCAAAACTGCGCGAATTGCTCGATTTGCATAACCATGTGCTCACCACGTACCTGGCCTCGAAGGATTTTGATTTTGGCGATACCTTGAAGCCGTTCATGAAGGACGGCAAGGTCGAATTTGCTCCGGTGTATGAGCAAGCCATGCGGCACGCAGAGTTGCTCAAGCCCATGATTGCCGACGTATCGCGCGAGCTCAACGAAGCACATGCCAAAGGTGCCAATCTCCTTTTTGAGGGTGCGCAAGGAACGTTGCTCGATGTGGATCACGGCACCTACCCGTATGTGACTTCCAGCAACTGCGTCGCCGGTAACGCAGCTGCCGGCGCAGGCGTTGGCCCTGGGATGCTGCACTACATTTTGGGCATTACCAAGGCCTATTGCACACGGGTGGGTGGTGGCCCGTTTCCAACCGAACTCGAGTGGGAAGTGCCTGGAACGCCGGGCTACCACATGAGTACCGTGGGGGCGGAGAAGGGTGTCACCACAGGGCGCTCGCGGCGCTGCGGCTGGTTTGACGCGGCCTTGCTCAAACGCTCTGCGCAGGTCAATGGCCTGTCTGGTTTGTGTATCACCAAGCTGGATGTACTCGATGGCCTGAAAGAACTGATGTTGTGTACGGGCTACGAGCTCAATGGGGTCACGACCGATATTTTGCCTATGGGCGCTGACGAGATTGCGCTGTGCAAGCCGATTTATGAGGTGATGGATGGCTGGACTGAGAGCACCGTCGGTGTGACGCAGTACGACCGACTGCCCGTGAACGCACGGCTGTACCTGCAGCGGATCGAGCAGGTAACCGGCGTGCCCATCCACATGGTGTCCACCAGCCCGGACCGGGACCACACCATCATGATGCGACACCCCTATCTGCCCGACTAAGTTTATGAAGTTTGGGCCTTGAACGCCCGTCAATCAAGCGTGGTTAGCTATGACTATAGGAGCAATTCGATGTTGACAGAAGACGGCAAGCACCTCTACGTAAGCTATGACGAATACCACAACCTGATTGAGAAGCTGGCGATCAAGGTGCACCAGTCGGGCTGGCAGTTCGACACGATTTTGTGCCTGGCGCGGGGTGGTATGCGCCCCGGCGACATCTTGTCTCGCATCTTTGACAAGCCCTTGGCCATCATGTCCACCAGTTCGTACCGCTCCGACTCTGGTACCGTGCAGGGAAACCTGGACATTGCCCATTACATCACCACGCCCAAGGGGGAAATTGCTGGTCGTGTTTTGCTTGTGGACGATCTGGCAGATTCCGGGCATACGCTCAAAGCCGTCATTCACCAGCTCAAGAATAACTATGCACCCATTTCCGAGCTGCGTAGCGCTGTGATCTGGACCAAGGCACTGTCGACGTTTGCGCCCGATTACACGGTCGAGTTTTTGCCCACCAATCCCTGGATCCACCAACCATTCGAGGGCTACGACGCATTGAGCCCCGAGCAGTTGATCCAGAAGTGGAGCGTTTGACGCACCCGTTTGCCATGGCACACCGCACTACTGAGCTGATCCACCACCCCTATGTGGCCCCCGCCGGCTTTGATGCGCCGCAGCCGGGTGTCTTCAAGGCTTCCACCGTGTTTTTCGATAGCGTTGCGGCGATGCGTAGCCGCGAGTGGAAGGACAAGTCGGCTTACACCTACGGTCTGCATGGAACACCAACCACCTATGCTCTTGAAGAGCGATTGTGCGCACTGGAAGGCGGGTTGCAATGCGTGTTGGCTCCCAGCGGGCTGTGCGCGGTCGCCCTGGTGGCAATGGCGGTGCTGAAAGCTGGTGACGAAGTTCTGTTGCCCGACAACATTTATGGCCCCAATAAGGCCTTTGCCAAAGGCGAACTGGCGAACTGGGGAATCACGCACCAGATTTACGATCCGCTGAATGCGCAAGATTTGGAAGCCAGAATCTCGCCCGCGACGAAGTTGGTGTGGGTCGAAGCGGCTGGTTCGGTGACGCTCGAGTTTCCTGATCTTGTGGGCTTGGTGCGCGTCTGCAAGGCACGGGGCATTATGGTGGCCCTGGACAACACCTGGGGTGCTGGCCTGGCTTTCGCACCGTTCGATTTGATCCCCGCACAATCGCCGGGTTTAGGCGTGGATATTTCTGCGCATGCGCTGACCAAATATCCCAGTGGTGGAGGCGACGTGCTCATGGGTAGCGTCATTACCCGGGATGTTGGCCTGCACATGCGCGTCAAGATGGCACACATGCGTTTGGGCCTTGGTGTCGGAGCCAATGATGCGGAATCCGTTTTGCGATCCCTTCCAAGTATGGAGCTGCGTTACCGTGCACATGATCAGGCGACGCGCGCACTGGCTCGCTGGTGTACTGGGCAACCGGAGTTTGTGCAGGTCTTGCATCCTGCATTGACGAATTCACCTGGACACGACCATTGGCGCGTGCTGTGTGATAACGGGCCGGGTGGCGCTGCTGGACTGCTCAGTGTCGTAATCGACCCTCGTTTTAACCAGGATCAAGTAGATGCCTTCTGCGATGGCTTAAAACTGTTTCGCCTGGGTTATAGCTGGGGTGGCCCCATTAGCCTGGTCGTTCCCTACGACGTTCCGGGTATGCGCCAAGCCTGGCCCGATCGGATTGCCAAGGGTACCGTCGTGCGCTTTGCCATTGGGCTGGAGGCTGTGGAAGATTTGCAGGCGGATATTGCGCAGGCTCTTCTCGCGATGCGGTAGAACCCACGGATCTCAGTGTTTTCCTCACTTGGCATGCTGTGCGCACGTCGATAGACTGGCGCGATGCAACCAACGCCCCCAGAGCATCCCCCAGAGCCGTATTTCCCGCCACCATCGCCGGCACCACGCAAAACGATTGCGGTATTGCGCATGTCCGACCTGGCGCGCTGGTTGCGGCTCGGTGCAAGTGATCTGACGGCGTATCCCTTGATCAGTATCTTTTATGGCGTCTGCTTTTGGGTGATGGCGCTGATTCTGGGCGCGGTGTTTCAATCCAAACCGGAGTACACCATGTCGATCGCATCGGGTTGCCTGCTGCTGGGGCCGTTTCTGGCTTTGGGCTTGTACGAGGTCAGTCGTTGTCACGAGCATGGTTTGCGGCCTGCGCTGGTATCGTCGCTGGTGTGCTGGAAACCGCACTTGCGCAGCATGGGCATGCTGGTGCTGGTGCTTATCGTGCTGGAGTTGCTGTGGGGACGCGCATCACTGGTGGTGTTTGCAGTTTTCTTCAACACCGGGATGCCGTCCACAACCGGTGTCGTGCAGGCCGTTTTTAATCCAGACAATTGGGAATTTATTGTTGCTTACACCATGGTTGGCGGTTTTTTTGCCGCTCTGGTTTTTGCGCTGTCGGTCGTCGCGATCCCCATGATTCTGGATCGCGATACCGATGCCATCTCGGCGGCTATCACCAGTCTGGAAGTGGTGTTGAACAACCTGCTGGTGATGTTGCTGTGGGGCGCATGCATTACGGTATTGGTGGCGCTTGCGTTGCTGGCTCCATTTCATATGGGGTTGGTGCTGGTTGGTCCTGTGTTGGGTCATGCCAGTTGGCATGCCTACCGTGGCGCGGTGCGGTGGCTTGAAGCTCCGCATTTGGATCCGGAGCAGCCCACCCAACAACCGGCATAGTATGTGGGTGGTGTTACAGTCCTAACAAACATTGAAAGCAAACCTTGGCAACACCCAATTACGGATACGAGAAACGTCAGAAAGAACTGGCGAAAAAACGCAAGAAGGAAGACAAACTGAAGGAAAAGAACGAGCGCAAGACACACGGGCCCGACGCTGCTGGGGAGGCAGGGCAAGAGCAAGAGGCCCCTGTATCTGAGGCGATTCCGCCCCAATCGTGATGTCTGTTGTACCCGGCTTAGCTCGCAGAGTCAGCCAATAGCTGTGTAGCCAAGCGCTCCATCGCTGCAGGGGAACGGTCGTCTGGACTTACGGCGGTGGCGCTGGCGTACTGCATAAAGTTGCGTTCGATCGACTGCAAGTAGACCGGATCGTAATGTTCAGTCAGCAAATCGCTCACGACCGGAGCCAGTTGGCCGCCAAGGACCTGTGCCTTCCACGCGTCCACCAGCGCGTGCCCACGAATCTCGGCCAATGCATCAAGACGCTGGCAGAAGTAGTCAGTGTTCTGAACAAAGAAATCATAATCTTCCAGTAGCAGGGCCACGCGCTCGGCGTGGGGCAAAGTGAGGTTCACGCAGCGGCTGGCGCGCATGCGCTCTATCAGCGCCTGGGGTACCGATACATTGCCTACCTTTTTGCTTTCACTTTCAATGAACACCGCACGCGTTGGGTCGAGTTTGCGCAGCGCATCCCAAACCAGGGTATCAAAGCGCTTCTGGCTGGGTTGGGGCAGGCCGGGTATGGCTCCCAATACGGAACTTCGGTGGTTCGCCAATCCTTCCAGATCAAGCACCTGTGCGCCTTGTGCGGCCAGTGCATGCAGCAGACGGGTCTTGCCCGACCCCGTGGTACCGCAGATCACACGCAAATCCAGCGGCTGCACCAGTCGGGGGATGTCGGCCACCATCGCGGCCCGAAAGGCTTTGTAGCCGCCCTCCACCAAAGTGACCCGAAAACCAATCTGGTCCAGTATCAGCGCCAGCGACCCGCTGCGTTTTCCACCACGCCAGCAGTAGGCCAGCGGTTTCCAGTCCCGCGGTGTGTTAAGCAACTCACGCTCGATGTGGGCGGCAATGTTGCGCGCAGCCAAGGCGGCCCCGCGTTTCTTGGCTTCGAACTGGCTTTCCTGTACGTACATGGTGCCAATCAACTTGCGTTCGTCGTTGTTCAGTGTGGGCCAGTTGACCGCCCTGGGCAGGTGGTCCAGCGCGAATTCGTCTTCACTGCGCGCATCAATGATGGCGTCGAATCCATCGATGTGCTGCAGGACCTCAGCAGCCGAAAGGGTAGTCAGACTCATGGAATCAGCTTTCTGATCGCAGGCCATACATGGTTGAGGATGATCGGCTGTGCCGCCGCGTTCGGGTGAATCCTGTCGGCCTGAAAAAGACGGATGGGATCGGGCGCATCGGCTACTCCCTGCAGCATGAATGGCACCAGCGCCGCCTTGGTGCCCTTGGCCACATCGGCATAGGTCGCTGCGAACTGTCTGGCATAGTCCTGACCGTAGTTGGGCGGCATTTGCATGCCCAGCAGCAGCACCCTGGCACCGGAAGCCTGGGCGGCCTGCGTCATGGTCTTCAGGTTGTCCTGGGTCATGGCCAGTGGCAGACCGCGCAGTGCGTCGTTGCCACCCAATTCGATCACCACGAGCGCCGGTCTATGCTGCCCAAGAAGTGCGGAAAGGCGTGCGCGGCCACCCGATGTGGTATCGCCGCTGATGCTTGCATTGACCACTTTTGCAGCAATTTTCTCGCTTGCCATACGTTGCTCCATCAGAGCCACCCAGCCGCTGCCACGTTTCAAGCCATACTCGGCACTCAATGAGTCTCCCACCACCAGCACGACCGGCATGGTTTTCGCGGTCTGGGATGCCCACGAATAACCCCCGCTGCACAGCAGAGCGACAAGCGCGATAAAGTACCAGCGAATCCAAGAAAATCCCATGACTGATCCCATTATTTCCGTTGAAAAAGTCTGCAAGGCGGTCACTGATTCCACCGGCACCTTGCAAATCTTGCGTGATATCGATTTTTCGCTCCTGCCCGGGGAAACTGCCGCCATCGTTGGCGCTTCAGGCTCTGGCAAGAGTACGCTATTGTCCATTGTTGCCGGTCTGGACACTCCCACCAGTGGCACTGTGCGCTTGGCCGGGGTGGACCTGTTTGGCATGAGCGAGGACGATCGGGCCTCGATGCGGGCGCAAAAGGTGGGTTTCGTCTTTCAGAGTTTCCAGCTCATGGGCAACCTCACCGCACTGGAAAACGTCATGCTGCCGCTGGAATTGGCTGGCCGCAAGGACGCGCGCAAATTGGCCACCGAGATCCTCGCACGGGTGGGCCTGGCGCAGCGTCTGGGCCATTACCCCCGAGTGCTCAGTGGCGGTGAGCAGCAACGCGTGGCACTGGCGCGCGCCTTTGTCGTCCATCCTGCCGTGCTGCTGGCCGATGAGCCCACCGGAAGTCTGGATTTCGCCACTGGCGAGACCATCATGGAGTTGATGCTGGCTTTGAACCGGGAGCAGGGGACCACCCTGGTGCTGGTGACGCACGATCTGGGGCTTGCAGAGCGTTGTGAGCGTCGCATCACCATCGAGGCGGGCAAACTGGTCTGAGCCGCGATAATCGGGCTATGGCCTCTCCTAAAGTTCTGTTCGGGTTTCATGCGCTGGGGGTGCGTCTCAAGACCGTACCCACCTCGATAATAGAAATCTACTTTGATCCAAGTCGACGTGACGCGCGGATGCGCCAGTTTATTGAGCGCGCAGCGCAAACGGGCGTCAAACTGGTCGAGTCCGATGGCGCACGTCTCTCCAAAATGAGCGGGAGCCACGGACACCAGGGCGTGGCGGCACGCGTGCAGCCGATCGCCCAAGTGCACTCGCTTGATGAACTGCTCGAAGAACTGGAGGCGGCGAATGCAGACCTCCCGCCTGAGCAGCGCAACCATCCGCTGCTGCTGGTACTGGACGGCGTGACCGATCCGCATAATCTAGGCGCCTGTCTGCGCGTGGCCGACGGCGCCGGTGCCCATGCGGTGATTGCGCCCAAAGACCACGCGGCTGGCATCAACGCCACCGTGGCGAAAGTGGCCAGCGGGGCGGCCGAAACGGTGCCCTATTTCATGGTGACGAATCTGGCGCGCACGCTCAATGAATTGAAGGAACGCAGTATCTGGGTGATCGGCACCAGCGACACGGCACCCAATACCGTGTACCAGAGTGACCTGAAAGGCCCCGTTGCACTGGTTCTGGGGGCGGAAGGCTCCGGCATGCGCCAACTGACTGCCAAGACCTGCGACGCGCTGGTTAGCATACCCATGCGCGGTGCGGTCGAGAGCTTGAATGTATCGGTGGCAAGCGGCATATGCCTTTATGAGGCACTGCGTCAACGCAGTATCGGTCAGTAACACTGGCGCATACAGAATAGGGAATACTCATGATTGCTACAAAAAAGAGAGCTGCTTACGCAATATCCATAAGCGTTACAGCCATTTTTCTTGTGAGCGCCTGTACCCAGGAGCAGCAGAACAAGATCAGCCGCGACATCCAGAACTGGACCGGTACCAATGGTGTTCTGGAGATCTACGCGGGTGACAAAGTGGCCCGCCGCTTCATCAAGATCGACAAGCTCAGCACGGCCATGGGCACCGAGGACAACAAGCCACGTCCATACCGCTATGGTTATGGCATCCTCGATGAAAATCTGAATATGGTGGTCGATCCCGGTGAGAAGAAGGTGTATTTCGAGATCAGCGACTTCGCATCCAATTACGTTTTCTTTGAGAATCCGAAGTAGTGGGCCCAGTGCGTCAGACCCAGCCTAATGCTCCGGCTGCAGCGCCAAACGCCAGCAACCACAGAAGGTGAATGCGGGTCTTCCAAACCGCCAGGGCTGAAATGCCAGCCAGCAGCCAAAGTGGCCATAGACCAGCCGCACTGCCCTGACCAGACACCAGTATCCAGCCCGTTGCGATCAGTAGAGCAATGACGATGGGTGCCATCGCCTGCTTGAAAGCCCGAACGGCGCGCAACTCACGATTCTGATGACCCCACCGCGCTGCCAGAAATGTGAGCGTTGTACTGGGTAACAGAATTCCCAGCATGGCGATCCCCATCCCCACGGCGGCCATGGACATGGTGTGCGCCGTGCTGGCTCCCGCACCCGCCGCATTCAGGCCCACCTGCCAGCCCAACAAGGCGATGAACAGAACGTTGGGACCGGGCGCTGCCTGCGCCAGCGCAATGGCGGTAGTGAATTCGCTGTTGGTCAGCCACATCCGGTCGGTCACCAGATAGCGGTGCATTGCCGGAACTGTGGTGATGGCGCCACCCACGGCCAACAACGACAACGACGCGAAATGAACAAACAGGGCCAGCCAATCTGCGCCTGTAAAGGTCGTCATGGGTCAACCTCCCTGGTTGAGGGCAAACGGCCGAGTTGTCGGTATGCCCACACATAGGCGACTCCACCCAGACCCAGCAAAATTGCCGCCAGTGGTAGGTGAAGGATGGCCACAGCAATAAAGCTCAATGCCGCAAACACGCTGCATGCCAGAAGACCCATGACATTGTTCTTCAGCGCTGTGATCAGTTTGAGTCCGGTGGCGCAAATGAGCCCTGCCG
The DNA here is from genome assembly GCA_020048895.1 of Rhodoferax sp. Lineage (GTDB taxonomy): Bacteria > Pseudomonadota > Gammaproteobacteria > Burkholderiales > Burkholderiaceae_C > Allorhodoferax. Next base: position 9,892 of record JAIFLV010000048.1, read on the forward strand.
CGACGGCTCCCATACCGCGCAGCGCTCCCTGTGCCACGACAGTATCTGCCACGCCTGCGAGCAAGACTGCCAGTGCCAGAACAATGCACAAAGGAAACATCAGCATGCCAGCCAAAGCAGAAAAAGCACCCGCAATCCCAAAGTAGCGGTCACCAATCATGAGTGACAAATTCACAACGTTGGGTCCAGGCAGTATTTGTGCTACGGCCCAGTCTTCCAGGAATTCTTCACGGGTAAGCCATTGCTTCTTCTCCACCAGTTCGCGCTGTACGACGGCCAGCACTCCACCAAAACCCTGCAACGCCAGCCATGAGAATGACCAAAACAGGTCCACGCTGGATTGGGGACGTGCTCGAACGGTCACTGGATTGTTGTTCACCGCAGGTGGTCTCGTCCCTGGTCCTTGGTGTGCAGTTCTACGACAAGAGCGTCACGTTGCGCTTTTGCTGTTGCGGCGTTTGCTCGCAGGCTTATTGGGCACGGGCTGGTTGGGCGTGGCCTGGCGACGCTGGGTCACGGGTGGCACGACCAGACCCAGAGCATTCTCCAGTGCATTGATCGCATTGTGCGTGTAGTCCAGCATGCGTTGCAGGCCGGGCACCGAGCGGCGGCAGGCAATGTAGCCAAAACCGAGGTTGTCGCCGTAACCGCTGATGGTGATGTTGAGCGCCAGGTAATGGGTGGGGATGGAGACCGGGTAAATTTCGTCCAGGCGCGCGCCATTGAGGTATAGCGTATCTTTGGGGCCGGGCACATTGGAGATCACCAGGTTGAACAGCGGGTGCTTCTCTGCGGTACCCATGACCATGCCAGCACCGAACGGTGAAATCGACGCAATGCCGTGCGCCATTTTTTGCAGGCGCGGCATTTTTGTGAGGCGCTCCTTGGCTTCGGATGTGGATGCGACAATTTTCTTGAGCCGTTTGAGCGGGTCCGCAATATTGGTTGCAAGGTTTGCCAGCAACAGCGACACCTGGTTGCCCCCCACATTGGTTTCGCCATGGAGTGACACCGGCACCATGGCCACCAATGGTTTTTTGGGTAGTTTGTTTTGTGCCAGCAGGTACTCGCGCAGTGCACCGCCGCAAATGGCCAGCGTGACATCGTTTACCGTGGCTCCGCTGGCTTCGCCAATGCGTTTGAGGCGCGCCAATGAATACGACTGCGACGCAAAGCGCCGCGATCCGGAAATTTCCACATTGAACGGGGTGGGGGGGGCCTGAAAGGGCAGGGCGGCCGCACCTTCGGCGTAAGTGGCACGCGCGATATCCCACAGACCGCTGCCAATGCCCGGCAAAATTTCCCTGCCGGCACGGGCGGCATTCTTCAGTTGTTGCAGCAGGCCGGGTGCACTGGTCCGACCGCGCCCAGCCGGGTGGTGCAAGAATGTCTGCGCCCACAAAGGTGGTTTGTCCTCATCCTGTGTGCGTGATAACCCTTGCGCTGTCATCTTGGCGCCAGTCACTCCGTCAATCAGTGCGTGGTGCATCTTGGTGTAGGTGGCAAAGCGCCCGCCGGGCAGCCCTTCGATGACGTAGGTTTCCCACAGGGGGCGGTTGCGGTCCATCAGGTTGCCGTGGATGCGCGACACCATGGCCAGCAGTTCGCGGATGCGTCCGGGCTGGGGCAGGGCAACATGGCGCAGGTGGTAGTCCAACTCGAACTCCTGGTCCTCCTCCCAATACCACACCCCCATGCGCAACACCGGCCGCAGGTTAAACGGCGCCACTGCTTGCGGGTATTTGCTCCAGGCTGCGAGCATCTTGTGGATGAAGTCGGATCCCGTTCCGGGTGGTGGCGTGTGGATATTGAGTCCAGCCACATGCATGGGCTGGTTGCGCGTTTCCATCCACAGAAAAGCGGAGTCGGTGGGGCTCAAGGCTTGCATCGCGGGTGCTCCTGAAAGTTACACTGTCTGTCCCACCAACGCATAGCGCTGGGAGTTGTCGCGCAGCCATTGCTCGGACGCCGACGTGTCCTGCTGGCGCGGGTGGAAGTCCGGGGCGAGGTAGGCACGCCACATCGCGCGATTGCCGCGGATCATGCCATCCTTGGAAAACAGCAGCCGTGCAGCGCTGGTCCAGGTACTCCATTTGAAGAGGCTGCGGTCGTGCCAGAGATTGCGAATGGTCTGGCGCGTGATGTCGAGCGCGAACATGGTGGTGATGTAGCGCAACATGCGCACGCGCCACTCATGCGAGCCCCCGAGCGCAAGGTACATGTCAAAGGCGGTGCTGCAGTGCTCGGCCTCTTCGGCAGCATGCCACATCCAGAGTGTCTGAAGCCGTGGCTCACAACCCTCCAGTGCCTCCGGGTGGCGGAACATCCAGTCGGCAAACATGGCGGTAATGTGCTCCGTGGCGGCAGTGGCGGCCACATGCATGCGCACATCGAGGCGGGCATTCTGCTGCATCCGCTTGGCAGCACGTGGCTCCAGCGTGTTGATAAAACCCAGCGCTTGCAGGTGCCCATTGAAAAGGGCGTGGATGCGTCGATGGGTGGCTTCCTGGCCGACAAAGCCCTGAACTTCCACAGCCAGGCGTTGCCTTTCCGGTTCAGGCAGGGCCTTCAACCCGGCACGCACCGAATCCATGAAGTACTGCTCGCCCACCGGAAAACTCATGGAAAGTGCGCTGAAAAAAGCCGAGCGGAAAGCATCGCCACCGTTCCAGCGGGCGGGAAACGGCGTCGTGAGGTCAATCAACAGCTTGCGGACGACCAGTTGTGTCATGGCGTAGTTTCCTTTTCGACGCTGAGCGCGCCCAATTGCTCCGTAACCCATTGAATCACAGGCCGATGCAGGCACATTTCCACGTGGCCAATACCCGCAAAAACGACCGGGGCGACGCCACCAAGCACTTGTGCCCTCTGCGGGCACACGATGTTGTCCTGCGGCGTGATGGCAATGTGTATCAGGTTGCGCGTGGCAACGGTTTCCTGGGCGGCGAGCTCCGTCAGCCAGGCGCTTTGCCACAGCATCTGCCGCCCATTGGTGGTGGTTGCACCTTTGGCCAGTTTGGTACCCGCATGCGGGGTGCCCAGGGTCAGTACCCGCGCCACAGCAGCAGTGCCATGGGCGCGCATCCAGGCGCGTATGGCAAGACCGCCCATGCTGTGGCCCACCAGGGCCACTTTCTGCTGTCCGGTGTGTGCCTGCAAGGCCGCCACTGCTGCCTGCACCACGGGCGCATAGCGGTCGATAGACCCAAACAGGGGCTCCAGGTTGACGGCGAACACCGCATGGCCCTGGGCACGCAAGGCTTTCGCAATGTCCTGCCAGATGCGGTGGTTGCACATATACCCGTGCACCAGGACGACCGGTACCCTCGTCGCCCCTGTGGTGATCGCCGGCATCACGGTGGGTGTTTTCACACTCCATGGCTGCCGAAAGATAAACACCACGATGCCGGCCCGGAACTCGCCAACGACTGAGCGAATCCAGTGTATGAATGGTTCGCCCGGCGCGCGCGACACCAACGCGGACACGGTATCGATCAGAAGCATCGACACGAACGGCATCACGATGGCCATCAGCAGTGCAGATGCGGGGTGCCACTGTTGGGTCGCTGCAAGCCAGTAGCCCAGGCCCGCCCCGAGCAGCACCTGAAAAAAGATCAACCAGCGCAATAGTTTTGCAAGCATGGTGGTTCCTATGCAGGGCTGCAGGTAAGGGTGCGGCGCGCCGGTTCCACCACTGCCTTCTCGGCCTCGTAGTTACCGGTGAGCACCCGCATCAACAGAAACCCCTTGCGGGATGGCGAGACCACCACCTGAGCCCCTTGCGGAACCGGTTGCGCCTGGGCGTTGGCTCCTTCAGACACGAGCCACAGGCTGACCGGCTGGCCTTGGGCCGTGCGGTCGTTCACGACGAAGAAATTGTCGCTGTTGGCACCGTACAGCGCGATGGACCAGTACGACGGCAATGCCGGGTTGGCGGTCACGCGAACCGGGCCATTAGTCGTATCGTAGGCACACACCGAGTACAGGAGATCCGGGCTGGGCATCACCACGGTGCGCGATGCTGCTGTTACCGGTGGCGGAAAAGCAGCCTGGTTTTGCATATTCATGGTGCGGGCGGTGGGGCCATTCATCAGGATCTGCATGATCAGGTGCGGTGCCGCCCACACCGCCAGCACATGCACGATAACGGCGGTCGCCAGCAGGGTCAGGATGCGGTAGAACCACAGCGTTCGGGTTGTTTCATGGGGTCCGCTCATGCGCAGGCTCCAACCAACGTGAGGCGGGGCGCAACCAGTGAGCCGGGCGCGGCCTGCAGTCCCTGCTCGGGGTTGTAGACGCGCAGGGTCAATACCAGACCGCGGTCGCCCGGCGTGGGAAGCCAGTGCACGCCCGCTTGCTCCTTTGGTCCGGTGGTCAAGGTAAATTGCCCCTTCTCGTCCAGTCGTGCTGTGCTTCCGTTGAGGCTGTAGTGGCCCGCAGGTGCATCAAAAAGGAACATGTCGTCGGCGTAGGCGGTAATGCTCCACCAGCGCGCTTTGGGCGCGACGCCCTCAACGCGGTAGGTGCAGCGTGAACGCAAGGGCGCTCCGGAATCGTCCTTGTTGGCAATGAAATACATGGTTTCGCTGCGGTCGAGCGCCAGCAGTGCATTGACGGCCACAGACGCACGGGTATAGATGTCGGCGTCCTGGCTTCCTGCAAGCAGATTGGTTTTCCAGGCACCCACTTGCACCGTGGTATTCATCCACGGAGCCTTCTTCAATACCCACCAGGCCGACCCCAGGCCCAGAACCACTGCGCTGCAATACAACACCAAACCAATGGCGATACGCTTGGCTCGGCTGTTGGGGTGTGGCGCACTCAAGGCAATGAAACCCGGCGGTTGCGCTGTTTGTCGCCCATGCGGCGCAACCAGTGACCGATGGCGGTGACCCAGGCCGACGAACGTGCTGGCGCCAGCCGAAACAGGAAGTCCATGAACTTGGCATCGGCGCCAATAAGCACACGCGACTTGCCTTCCTCGATTGCAGCGATGATGACTTTGGCTGCCTGGGCCGGCGATGTGCGTGCCACCTTGTTGAAGTTGTCGCGAAACTCCTGGTCATTGGCTGCGATCATGCTCGAATCGGAAACTCTCGCCTTGTTGGCAATATTGGTCTGAATCCCGCCGGGGTGAACACACAGCACCCCCACGGTGGTGTCGCGCAATTCTTCTCGCAATGCGTCGCTAAAGCCCCGCACCGCCGCCTTCGAGGCGTTATAGATGCTTTGCGTGGGCATCGAAATCATGGCGAAGATGCTGGAAATATTGACCAGCCGCGCTTCGGGTTTGCCGCGCAACTGCGGCAAAAACGCCTGGCAGCCGTGGACCACGCCCCAGAAATTGATGTTCATCAGCCACTGCGCATCGCCCGTCTTGCAGCCATCCACCGGCGCAACAAGTCCAACCCCGGCGTTGTTGATGACGATATCTGCGCCGCCCAGCACAGTCTGTGTCTGGGCTGCCAGCGCATAAATCGCAGTTTCGTTGCCGGTATCGGTCACCTGGCCAAAGCACTCGCATCCGGCCTTGCGCAACGTGCCCGTAAGCTGGTCCAGTCCGGCCTGATCAATGTCCGCCAGCATGAGCCGCGCACCCTTGTCGGCCATGCCTTGCGCCAAAGCGGCGCCAATGCCGGAAGCCGCTCCGGTAATGACCACCACCTTGCCCTTCAGCGTGAACATACGAACAACCTTTCAGTACTGCGGCTGGTATTTGCGGATCGCCGCCTTAACCTCGTCGGTCAGTGTAAAGCCATTGCCATATTGCTGCGCCAACTGCGCCGCACGCTCCTCAAATGTTTCAATTCCCATGCCATAAATAAACTGCATGGCGCCGCCCGTCCACGCCGGAAAACCAATGCCGAAGATGGAGCCGATATTGGCGTCGTGCACGGTGGTCAGTACGTTTTCGCTCAGGCACCGCGCGGTCTCCACGGCCTGGCGGTACAGCAGCCGGTCTTTCAGGTCGGTGATATTCCACTGCGCATCCGACTTCTCAAACAGGGGCTTGAGTTGTGGCCAGAGGAATTTCCTCGCGCCTTTCTCGCTTGGGTACTCGTAAAAGCCACCACCGCCGGCACGACCGGGGCGGTTGTGTTCGCGCACCATGCGCTCTACAAGGGCCTCGCCAGGGGTGGCAATATAGGTCTTGCCTTCTGCCTCAAAGTCTTTGCGGGTCTGGCGCGGTTTCGTCCAGCACCGCCAAAGGCCCCACCGGCATGCCGCACTGGATGCCCGCGTTCTCAATCGCCGCGGCGGGGATGCCTTCGCCCACCATGGCAACGCCCTCCATCACAAACGTGCCGAACACGCGGCTGGTGAAGAAGCCGCGCGAATCGTTCACCACAATCGGTATCTTGCCGATTGCCTGCACATAGTCGTAGGCGCGAGCCACGGTCTCGTCATTGGTGGCCTTGCCGCGGATGATCTCCACCAGTTTCATCTTGTCCACCGGGCTGAAGAAGTGGATGCCGATGAACTTTTCGGGGGCAGCACTGGCAGTGGCCAGCCCCGTGATGGGGAGCGTGGAGGTGTTGGAGGCGAAGAAGCCACCCTGCACGAGCATCGGCTCGGTTTCCTTGGTTACCTTGGCCTTGAGTTCCCGGTTCTCGAAAACCGCTTCGATGATGAGGTCACAATCCTTCAGATCGGCCACATCACCAGTAGGTTGGATGAGGTCCAGGATCTTTTGCTGTTCCTCGGCTTTCATGCGGCCCTTGTCGACGCGACCTTGGGTAATCCAGGCGCTGTAGCTCTTGCCCAGGTCAGCCTTCTCCTGGCTTACATCCTTGAGCACAGTGGCAATGCCCTTGCTGGCCTGGGAGTAGGCAATGCCGGCACCCATCATGCCCGCCCCGAGCAGTCCCACCTTGGTGGGTTTGAACCGTGGCGCATTGCCCGGGCGGCTCTGACCGCTCTTGATGGCGTTGAGGTTAAAGAAGAACGTGTTGATCATGGCACGCGCGTTGGTGCCGGTCATGAGCTTGGCCAGTGCGCGGCTTTCCAGGCGCAAGGCGGTTTCGATGTCCACCTGCAGACCTTCCACCATGCAGGCCATGATGGCCTCGGGGGCAGGGTAGAGGCCACGCGTCTGTTTCTTGATCATGGCCGGCGCCACCGCCAGCATTTGCGCTACCGCGGGCGAGGAGGGTAGGCCGCCAGGCACCTTGTAGCCCTTGGCATCCCAGGGGTGCTGGGCGCTCGGGTTTGCGGCAATCCATGCGAGGCCTTTGGCGTGAAGTTCTGACTTGGCGTTTTCACCGGGTGCTACAAAGTCGTGCACCAAGCCCAGCCCCTTGGCCTCGGCAGGCGTAAAGATCTTGCCTTCCACCAGATATGGCTGCGCACCCATCAGGCCCAGGTGCCGCGTCATCTTGGTCACACCGCTG
>JAIFLV010000113.1 GCA_020048895.1 Rhodoferax sp.
CTGCGAGACATCATTGCGATTCTGGGTATGGACGAACTGGCTCCTGAAGACAAGCTGACCGTGGCCCGCGCCCGCAAGATCCAGCGCTTCCTGTCGCAGCCGTTCCATGTGGCCGAAGTGTTTACCGGTTCTGCCGGCAAGTACGTGACGCTGGCCGAAACCATTCGTGGCTTCAAGATGATCGTCAACGGCGAGTGCGATCACCTGCCCGAACAAGCTTTCTACATGGTCGGAACGATCGATGAAGCCTTCGAGAAAGCCAAGAAGGTGGCGTAAACCGGCGTTCTGGACGCTTTGGTGTGGTTGATGTGCTCAATGTGCAGTTGACATTTCCGTGAACCGCCTAGCCCAAGCGCCGACAGCTTGCTTTCCACGCACCTTTTTTGAACAGGAGTACGTATGAACACTATCCATGTTGATGTCGTCAGCGCAGAGGAGTCGATCTTCTCGGGCGAGGCGCGCTTTGTAGCGTTGCCGGGCGAAGCGGGTGAGTTGGGTATCTTGCCGCGCCACACACCGCTGATTACGCGCATCCGGCCTGGATCGGTGCGTATCGAGAAGGCAGACGGCAGCGAAGAGTTTGTCTTTGTAGCCGGTGGCATTCTCGAGGTGCAGCCGAATTGCGTGACCGTGTTGTCAGATACTGCTATCCGTGGCAAAGATCTGGACGAAGAAAAAGCCAACCAGGCTAAAGCATTGGCAGAAGAGGCGCTGAAAAACGCCAAGGGAGACTTGGACATTGCCCGTGCTCAGTCCGAACTGGCTGTCATGGCGGCCCAGATTGCTGCGCTGCGCAAGTTCCGCCAGAAGAAGTAGTATTTCGGTGCACCCCACCAGAAAGCCGCCGCTCAGGCGGCTTTCGTCTTTTTAAGCCGAATCGTGCTCCAAACCATACAGAGAAAGCGCGAGCCGCTATGAACTATGTAGCGCCCTGGTGGTTGCCGGGTGGCAATCTGCAAACCATCTGGTCGGCCTTGTACGCCCGTACGGGTCTTGGTCCGCCTCCTGACTATCGGCGAGAACGCTGGGCCACGCCGGATACCGACTTCGTTGATGTGGACTGGATGCTTGGCGCGCCACAAACCACGCTGCTGGTCCTGTTCCATGGGCTGGAAGGCTCATCGGCGAGCCACTATGCCCACTCCTTCGCAGTCTTTGCCCAACAACACCAGCTGTCTTTTGCGGTACCGCATTTCCGTGGCTGTAGCGGCGAGCTCAATTGGGGACCACGTGCCTACCACTCAGGTGACCATGAAGAAATAGATTGGATCCTGCAGCGTTTTCGCAGCATGCACGCCGGCCCCATCATCGCGGTAGGCGTGTCGCTGGGCGGCAACGCCTTGCTGCGATGGGCCCAGGAGCAGGGCGCGCAGGCGGCCAGGGTCGTGTCGGCGGTTGCCGCAGTGAGTTCCCCGATTGATCTGGCTGCGAGCGGTCACGCGATTGGGCGCGGCCTGAATCGGCAGATCTACACCCGTATGTTCCTGAATTCCATGAAGCCCAAGGCGTTGCAAAAACTCCAGCAGCACCCGGGTCTTTTTGATCGGGATGCCCTGCTCGCGGCGCGGGACCTGTACGATTTCGACAATGTCTTCACTGCGCCGCTGCACGGTTTTCGCAACACCGATGACTATTGGAAACGCGCCTCGTCGAAACCTGGTTTGAAAGACATTCAGATTCCGGCGCTGGTGGTCAACGCGTGCAACGATCCGTTTGTGCCGGCATCGTGCCTGCCTGCAGCGAGCGAAGTGGGGCAGCATGTCACACTGTGGCAGCCCGTTCAGGGTGGCCACGTGGGCTTTGCGCAAGGGCCATTTCCTGGTCACGTGCTGGGTTTGCCCGATGTGGTGGGTACCTGGTTACAGCGATTCACGGCCAACGAGAAGGCAAGTTCCTATGGATGATCTGGTTCACCAAGCGATGGCCAAGTGGCCCAACGTCCCATACTGCTACGGCTGGTTAGGCCTGGATGCCCGAGGCCATTGGAACATGCGCGACGATGCAGCCCAGGCGGCAGGCGCCTTCACCAGCCATCAACCCGGTGCCAAAGGGTCGATCCTGAAGCATGACAAGCTGATCGCATTTATCGGGCGCAACTACGCCAGCGATGAACAGGGGCAGTGGTACTTCCAGAATGGGCCGCAGCGGGTCTATGTCGAGCTTGAGGTGACGCCCTGGGTCTGGCGCCTTGGCGAAGACTTGTCGGTCCAGGCACATACCGAAGCCGTGACGCAATGCACGGCCTGCCTGGTGGACGAACACGGTTGGGTCTACCTGAACACGCCGTTGGGTCTGGGGTTGCTGCATACGCTGGATGTGGCGCAAGCCGCCGCCGCCATCGAGTCTGGGCGTTGGTGTGTCGAGGAAGTCAAACGTCTGGACTTGCCAAGGCGTTTCGGCTACGTTGTCAGCCCACAAGCATTGAAGACGGAAACGCTACCAAAATAGTAGCGCCTTCCGCTTGTCTAGCAAGCGCTACAGGCACATTTCGTATAACAACCTATTTGCCCGCAGCGGCCTTCGGCTCCACAGGTTCAGCAAACTTGGCGCCCCCCGCATTGGTCATATACACCACAGCGCGCGCAATTTCGAAATCCGTGTAGGCTCCACCACCCTGCGCACCCATCGCATTCTTGCCCTTCAAGGCAGATGTGAGCAGCGCATCAAAGCCAGTCTTGATGCGTGGCGCCCACGCTGCGGCATCACCAAACTTGGGAGAACCCACCAGGCCAGTGGTATGGCAGCTGGTGCACTGGGCGTTGAACACTTGTTCACCGGTGCGGGTCTCTTGCACGGTACTGCCCATCTCGACCCTGCCCACCTTCTGAATGCGTTGCATGACAGCCATTTCGGGGTCCATCACTTCGACGCTTTCGTTGCTGGACGCACTGAAAGTGCGCACCAGGCTCACCACCACCACCAGCGGCAACACGACAGACAGTCCGAGTACCAGCAGCGTCTGCTTTTTGTCCTTGCCGGGCGTGGCATGCCCGTCATCGTGAGCGGGGGTGGTACTGTGGTTGCTCATGGCGTCCTTGCGGGTGTAGGGGTCAAAGGTGGCGCAGATTATAGCGGCGCACCCTGCAGCGAGCCGGTGCTGCGAGAAGCCGAGGCCCTTGCGGTTTTCAGAAATGGCACCAGCTGGTCGCGCCATACCGCATACCCCACTGCATTGGGGTGCAACCCATCGGTAAAGTACTTCGCTATCTGCATTCCAGCGGCGTCGGTAAATGCTGGGTACAGGTCAAGGTAGCTGGTGAAACTGGAGAATTCTGGAGTGGTCACCAGCTTGCGGAGTCGCTGATTGACCACACGTACCACATCCCTGTTCTTGACTGTGTCGTTTGTCGGAAGCAGTGATTGCAGAACAATGCGTGACTTCGGCTTGCGGGCATGCAGGGTGGTGAGCGCGACATGCACCCCTTCAAAGATGCTGTCCGCCACGGGGTCCTCTGCCGCCCAGCTGTTGTTGATGCCAAGCATCACCACCATGAACTCCGGATTGAGTTGGGGCGCATCCAGTTGCCCCATGCCTCCCACAGACTTCGGCAGGATACGGTACAGGATGTGCTCGATGCGGTCGCCCGATATGCCGATATTGAACGCGTAGTTTTCGCTACCCGGTTTCCCGAAGGACTCGTCCCAAATCTTTCGACCGTACTTCTGACCATTGACCCATGGATTGTTGTCGAACAACCAGAAGTCGGTGATGGAGTCACCCACAAACAGTAGCTTGATGGCACTGAGGTCTTTGGCGTCGCGCAAGTGGGCATTGATGGCCTCCTCACGCTTTTGCCAATGCTCGATGCGTGCCGCCGGTTGGGTGGATGCAAACGATGGGGCGCTTCGGGCGTCGTTCCACCACAGCAATGCGCCGAACACGCCCACAGTGAGCGCGAAGAATCGCAGAGTGATGAATTGGTAATTGGATGTCAAGGTTGGTTCCCTTCTTTGCGGGCAGGCGCACTGTGGTGGTCGATTGCCTGATTGTGAAAACCAATTGTGAGGGAATTGTGAGGAGTGCCATGGCTCAGGTACCTTCACCAGCCACGTTGCGTGGCAGAGTACCAGCGCCTGGACCTGCGGGTGAACAAAGTCATCTATGGCCCCAAATACAAGCGTACACAACAGCTGTCTGATTGGGTTATGCGGCAACCATAACGCGCTCAACAAACCAGAACGAACCGGCCAACATGGCCAGCACCGGTGCAGACCGCCTGACGCGCTGGTGTGCCATTGCTCCAGCCAAGCGATGCACAACAAGCGCCGTCAGACCCGCCAACACAGCCACACCGATCTGTGCAACTTCTATGCCCGCATTGAAGCCCGCCAGTGCCAGGACCAGTTGTGTGCTGCCGGGTGTCCACTGCGTCAATTCGCGCAGAGCGCCGGCCAGACCCAGGCCATGGATGAGCGCGCAGAGAAACACCAAACCGAGCCGCAAACCGAGTTGCACCGACCTTCCCCGCCAGCGTTCCCAGCCATCAAAGGCAGCCATGCCAACAATGGTTACAGCAATGGTCGGCTCCACGATGCGGTCGGACACCGACCAGCCGCCCCAAACGCAAACGGCCAGTGTCAACGCATGGCCTGCAGTGAAGCACGTGAGCGCTCCCAGCAAGGCCCGCCATCCCATACTCGCCGACAGGACAACGAGCAAAAACAGCATGTGGTCTGCCCCGCTCAGTACATGGGTTGCGCCGATGCGAACGTATTCGCCAAACACCGCAGACGCGCTGGGCAACAGCACCTTCTCAGTCTGCTCTGGAGTAAAGCGCAACCATTGCGATTCGTCCTGTCGCGTGATGGTCACATCTTGCGCCTGTTCAATGGCTTTCGTACCGAACAGCGAAAAACGCAACGCGAGTGCAGTGGGACCGGCTTGAAAGCGACCCAGTATCACCAGGTGACTGGCCGCTGCAGTGGGTGTGTTCTCCGCAGGCGCAATATCGAGCATCATCAGCTGTAGCGGCAAAGCGCCGTCAGGCCCGAGTAGCTCTACGCCTGCTTTCACCTGCGCACGGATTGCATCGGCATGGGTCGCCAATTCGGCTTTGGACAAAGCGCCATCGCCATCATCGTCTACGCCTTTCAATGCGGAGACCGGTACCGACAGCACCAGAAAAGCCGAATCATTGACGATGTTTAGCGTGCCCTTTTGCGCAGCCATCAGATGCGCCTGCGCCGGAGACATGCCCAACAGCAAGCCCCACAGCACAGCCAGTATCAGGCTGGCATTTTGCCAACCATGCCTCACAGCTTGCCCTTCACACAACGTTGCAGATGGGGGAAGGTATCGGTCGCATAGTAGTGGTAAGTGCCTTTAGGAAACTCGGGTGTCACACCCGTGCGGCCGTTGCATTCGTCCAGATCACCAGAGCCTGCCACATATTCATAGTCCTGGGTGAAAGTTCCCATAGGGTAGAGGCTGGTAGCCGGCCGGCTGGCATCCGGCGCGGTTTTGGTGCGGTAGCTCGCCTTGACCACCTTGACGCCAGAGTTGGCATCTGCGGCTACCGTGTAGCCGTAACGCGCATAGATGGGGAATCCATCGGCCGCCCAGCCAATCAAGGTCATGACCTTGTTGCCATTGCTCAATTTCGTGACAAAGCCTTCCGGAATGCCGTGGTAGTGGTATATGCCGTTGGGCTGCACGTGCGCGTTGCTGGTGTCTGTTCCCCACTTGAAGGAAGTCTGACCCAAGGCTTCCAGACTCCAAGAACCCGCAGCCTGTCCACCTTGTTGACAAGTTCCAGTGTTACTGCAGGTGCCCGCTGTGCCCGGGTCAAAGGAGATGCCATTCAAAGCGATTCCAGGCTTGTCCATGGCCCCGACACGTGATGTGACGACCGAAGTCTCGGTAGGTGTCACTGACACCGAGGCCGAGATGCTTTGAGCAGCGATGGTGTTGGGGTTATCGGCGTTGGGGAAGGTACCCACCGCGTGGTCCGGCAAACCATTGGCCGTGAGTGAGCGCAGTGTGCTGCTGCAAGACCAGGTTGCGGTGGCGGTTGCGTTGACCGATGCTGAGCTATTGAACGCACTGGTGGCGTAATTGCAGAGTACGCCAGCGGTGCTGGTGGTGCTCGTGCTGGTGTTTGTTCCAGGTGTGGTACTGGTCTCAGTGGTGGTCGTGGAATCACTGCCACCACCGCCACATGCGGTGAGTCCAATACCTGCCGGCAGCAGCGCTGCCATGCAAGTTGCCAATGCGAATGCGCGGCCGTATGGCAAGGTAGATGTGTGGTTTGCTTTCATGATTCACTCCGTTGGTTTGGGCAAGCACCTGCTTTGCCGTGGATAAATTGTGAAAAATCAATGTGGAGAAAATATGGGCAAAAACTCACAATCTCCTCACAATTTCGGAGCCCAATAGAGGGCTATGCGAATTCGACTCGTCCATACGCAAGCGCTCTTGCTGCTCTCGGCAGTACTCCTAGCGGTGCTTGCCATGGGCGCACTCAGCGCCTGGAACTTGCGCAACGGGTTTTCCGACTATCTGGCCACGCGCGATGTGGAGCGACTGGAGCAATTTGCGCAGCTGGTTTCTGAAAACGCAGAGCAGGCGGGTGGCATCGATTCACTCGAAACCAGGGGCGTAGACTTGCCGGACCTGTTCCGTCAATTTGGGAGGATGCAGGGATCGCCGCCCTTGAGGGCGTTGCGGGATGCAATGCCCCGCCCGGAAGATAGTGGAGTATTTAGTACGCGTCCGCCGCCACGGCCCGTCGACAGCGTTGATGCCTTTAAGGACCGTGTCGCCATTTACGGACTGGACGGGCACGCAAGGTTGGGAAGATCCTTGCCGCACGACGCCCACAACACCGTTGAACGCCCGGTGCGCATCGGCAATGAAGTGGTTGCCATGGTGCGCATGACGAAACTCAAACCGGTACCCAGCGAAGTGGAAATTCGGTTTCTGAATACGCAGTACCAGAGCATCGTTGCCATGGCATTCGTGTTGCTGTTGATTGCGCTGGTTTGTGCATTCTGGATTTCCGGGCATTGGGTACGCCCGTTGATAGAAGTGCAAGCCGCTACCGAGCGCATTGCACATGGCGAATTTGATACCCGCCTGAAAGCAACCCGTAGCGATGAAATCGGCGACGCCATGCGCAACATTAACCAGATGGCGGAGGGTTTGAAGAAGCTTGAGGGAGCAAGGCGTCAATGGATTGCGGACATGTCGCACGAACTGCGAACTCCCCTGACAGTACTGCGTGGAGAGATTGACGCGCTGATCGACGGCGTGATTGCGCAAACACCCCAAGCCATGCTGTCCCTGCGCGAGGAAGTGCTGAAGCTCAATGCGCTGGTCGATGATTTGCATCTGCTGGCCATGGCAGATCTCAAGGCGCTGCCATGCTATTTTGAAGAAGTGGATGCGCAGCGACTCGTTGAGGGCACAGTGCAACGATTTGCGCTAAGGGCCACGCAGTTGGGGCTGACGTTGACCATGAACGCTGAGTTCGAGGGTTCGGTGCGATGGGATGCCAAGCGCATCGAACAATTACTTGGCAACCTACTCGACAACAGCCTGCGCTATACCGATGCACCTGGGCAAGTGACCGTGACACTGCGCAGTGGCGATGGCGCCAAGGTCATCATTGCGGTAGAAGACACTGCCCCTGGAGTTTACGCGGAGGATTTGTCTCGACTGTTTGAACCCTTGTACCGCGCTGACGCTTCGCGCGGACGCTCAACTGGCGGAAGTGGGTTGGGGCTGGCCATTTGCGAGCAGATTGCCAAAGCGCACCGTGGCACGATTCGGGCGGAGCCATCAGCATGCGGTGGCGTGCGCATCATTCTTGAATTGCCGCGCGACGGAGATGGAGCCACATGAGCGATACACCTTCCAACTGCGTACTGGTCGTTGAAGACGACCGAAAGATATCCGACTTGCTGCTGAACTACCTTCGGGCTAGTGGATATGCGGCTACCGCCGCGTATGACGGTCGCGACGCATTGCGGATGATTCAAGAGCGTGCCCCCGATGCTGTCATTCTGGACTGGATGTTGCCGGGACTGGACGGAATCGGCGTGTGTAAAGCCGTGCGCGCTTTCAGCGATGTCCCTATCCTTATGCTGACGGCCCGCATCGACGAGGTGGACCGTCTTTTGGGGTTGGATATGGGGGCCGACGATTACGTTTGCAAACCCTTTGCACCGCGGGAAGTGGTTGCACGTGTGCGTGCGCTATTGCGCCGTGCGCAAGGCCGGGTGAAAACTACCGCTAGACCCTGGGAGATTGACGACGGTGCGTTCAGAATCAGCTGGCGCGGCCAATGGTTGGCGTTGACGCGCATCGAGTTCATGATGTTTCGCCTGCTGCTGAGCCGTCCCGGCCGCGTGTATTCGCGTGACCAGTTGCTGGCCAGTGTGCATGACAGCCAGCGCGATATCAGCGACCGCGCCATTGACACGCACATCAAGAATCTTCGCAAGAAGGTTCAGGTTCTTGAGCCAGGCTGTGACTGCATTGCGTCCGTTTATGGAGTGGGGTACCGGTTTGACATTCCTGATTGATGACATAAAGGCGGGTAGAAATCATCGCATCACTCCGTTAGGTCAGGACCGAACCGTTTCGATCAGCAATTGCCCGTCAAGCCCCGCATCGCGGTGCACATGGATTTCGGCATAAGACGGTGATGATGTGATGGCGGTCATGGCTTTGAAAGAAGGGTACATCATGATGGCAACCTGGTCCCAGGAATCGTCAACGGAGCCAATGAGCATCCCGCGGACTTTGCCGGAGAACACGAACTTTCCGCCTGCCTCCAGCACCATGCGGGTCATTGCATGACCGTAAATGTCAAAAGCTTCGCGACCACTGAGCGAGGTTTCGCGCCCATCGGCATACACCGCCCTTTCGCGAAACTTCAGCAGATTCACCATATAGATGGGATTTCCGTCATCGCGCGCCATCGCGGCGTGTTGCTGTTCGCGGGTGGGGCGTTGGGCATTGACGCATTGCATGGGTATTTCTCCGTAGTCACAAGGGGGATGGTTGGCGTTTTGTCGGGGTCTGTCCCCGACGTGCATTATGGAAGTGTCCAGCGCAACGGTGACGCCGGCGATGGGTTCACATAGGCATAATTTGCGCGATTCACCAATCGACCTTTGACGCATCTTGCGCACCACCCATTGAGCATCGTCATGAAACATCCATGGGTCGCCTTGACGCTGGCCGGCTGCGCCATCGCTGCAGGCTTGGTGTGGCAATTGGCACGCCCTCCCACGGACGTGTCATTGGGGTCGGAGACGGTAGCTTACGTCGACAACGCGTCCTGCCTGGAGTGCCACAAGGAGCAGGCGACGCAGTGGCTGCAGTCAAATCACTCCAGATCAATGGCGACTGCAAGTCCGAAGACGGTACTGGGCGACTTTGCCAATGCAGAGTTTCGCCACCAGGGCGTCACCTCACGTTTCTTCCACGAAGGCGATAAATACTTTGTGCATACCGACGGACCCGATGGCAAGCTGGCAGACTTCGAAATCAGCTACACCTTTGGCGTGGCACCATTGCAGCAGTACCTGATTTCGCTGCCCGGTGGACGCCTGCAGGCCTTGCAGATCGCCTGGGATGATGTGCGCAAGCGCTGGTTTTATCTGCAGCCCCAAGAGAAAGCGCCCGCAGGCGATGTACTGCACTGGAGCGGCAACTACCAGACCGCCAACACCATGTGCATTGAATGCCACACCACAGGTTTTGAGAAACGCTTTGATGCGGCCACACAAACGTTTGACTCGCGCTGGAAAGAGATCAATGTGTCCTGCCAGGCCTGTCATGGCCCGGGCGCGCGGCATCTTGCATGGGCGCAAAGGCACAAGGAGGGCAGGGCGCTGGCCGATGTGCCGGGTGAGCGTTTCGGCCTGACCGAAGCGACCAAGTCCACCCAAGCGAAATTGCAGGTCGATGTCTGTGCCACCTGCCATGCCCGTCGCAGCCTGTTGCGTGCCCTGCCGCAACCTGGGCAAACCCGGCTGGACCACGCTCTGCCCCTGCAACTCACCGCCGGCCACTTCTACCCCGATGGCCAACAAATGGGAGAGGTGTTTGTCGATGCCTCTTACCGCCAGAGCAAGATGTACCAGGCTGGCGTGGCCTGCACGGTCTGCCATAACGCCCACACCGGCAAGCTCACCCTGCCTGGCAATGCGGTGTGCGTGCAGTGTCACTCGCCAACCGGCAACGCACAGTTCCCCACGGCCAAGGGTGACTACGACAATCCTGCCCACCACCACCACAAGGTTGACAGCAAGGGCGCTGCATGTGTGGCTTGCCACATGCCACCACGCACTTACATGCAGATCCAGCCGCGGCCGGACCACAGCCTGCGCATTCCGCGGCCAGACCTCACCCTCAGGATCGGCACCCCGAACGCGTGCAATGGTTGTCATGCTGACAAAACCTCGGCCTGGGCGGTGGAGCAGTTGCGCGCCTGGTCTCCAAGCAAACCACGGGTAGAGCCGCACTATGGTGAGGTCTTTGCCAAGGCCCGGGCAGGCGGGCCCGATGCCGTGCCTGCTTTGCTAGAGCTTGCAGGCGATGCACGTTACAACGCCATCGTGCGAGCGACGGCACTGAGCGCACTCAGTGGCGAGGCCAATGCAGGCTTCTCCGTGCGTATGGAGGCCACGCGCGACCCCGACCCCGAAGTGCGCGCTTCGGCGGCCGACAGCTTGAACGCTGTGGCCCCCGAGCAGCGCATCGACGCACTGGTGCCACTGTTGCGCGACCCGGTGCTTGCGGTACGCATGGCTGCGGCGCGCAGTCTCTCATCGCTTCCCAAAAATCGCTTGGGTGAGGCGAACCTCAATGCATACGATGCCGCCATCAGTGAATTCATCGCAGCGCAAAGCCATTCACTGGACATGCCGGGAGCGCACCTGAACCTGGCCGTGGTGTATGCCAACACCGGTCAGACTGCACTGGCGGAGCAGCATTACCGTGCGGCACTGAAAATTGATCCGGACTTCACGCCCGCCCGCGCCAATCTGGCCGCGCTCTACAACGCCACGGCGCGCAATGCCGATGCCATTGCTGTGCTGGTTGAGGGGCTGCGACGCCAGCCCCGGATCGGTGAGTTGCAGTATGCATTGGGCTTGTTGCTGGCCGAAGAAAACCGCATGCCCGAAGCGGCGGCGGCACTGGAGAAGGCCGCCCGGCTGTTGCCAGAGCGTCCCCGTGTGCACTACAACCTGGGCCTGGCGCTACAAAAAGCTGAGCGCTTTGCGCCCGCTGCATCTGCCCTGGAGGCTGCTTTTGCACTCAACACGCAGGACGCTGCACCGGCCCAGGCACTCGCCATCCTGTTTGCCCAGCGCGGTGAACGCGCAAAGGCACTGCGCTGGGCGCAAACATGGGCCACGCTGGTGCCATCCGACCCGCGTGCGCTGCGGTTCCTGGCACAAATCCGGTCCGATCCAGCCCGCTAACCATGCCTGTGAAGGCATCCGTTGTTCGCCGCTTACAATCGACCGCTTGCGACCGTGGTGAAATGGATATCATTGAGGCCTCCGAAGCCTTAGTTTCAGGTTCGATCCCTGACGGTCGCACCAGTTGGTGACTTCGTAACGTATCAGTAAATCTCAAAACCCGCTCTGGCTATAGCTACAGCGGGTTTTTTGTTGTCTAACGTAGTCTCACGCAGTACCATCCCATTTCACGGTATTTACGGTACTTTTCACGGTTCCTGTTAAATACCGTTACTCAGATACCGTAATTGGAGGGTAGATGGCACTCACAGACACGTTCGTAAAACAGGTAAAACCCACCGGCAAGCCCAATGGAGACAAGTACTCTGATGGGCGTGCCATGTACCTACTGGTCAAATCTACTGGCAAGTATTGGCGTTTGGACTACACATTTGACGAAAAGCGCAAGACGCTGGCGCTGGGGGTGTACCCTGCTGTGTCGCTGGCAGAGGCGAGAAAGCGCCGCGACAAGGCCCGTGAACAGTTGGCCAAGGGCATAGACCCTGGTACAGCCAAGCGCGAGGACAAGCAAGCCAAGGCAGATTTGGCGGCGAACACCTTTGAACTGGTGGCGCGTACTTGGCTCAAGAAGACGTCTGCAAAGCGCAAGGAAGTCACCCAAAAGCGAATCACGACATTGCTTGAGCAGGATGTGTTTCCCTTCATTGGCAAGATGCCAATCCACACCGTTGGCCCGCGTGACGTTCTGGACAAGGTAGTGCGCAAGGTTGAGGCGAGGGGTTCAATCGACACATCGCACCGTGCCAAGCAAATCTGTGGACAGATATTCAGGTATGCCGTGGCTGTGGGGTTGGCAGAACGGGATGTAACGTCAGACCTTCGTGGTGCGCTGGCAGAAATACCGAAGTCGCATTTCTCTGCAATCACCGAACCAAAGCAGGCGGGCCAGCTGCTGCGCTCGATATTCGGCTACACAGGCCACCCATGCACCGTCGCTGCGCTCAAGTTGTCGCCGCTGGTGTTTGTCAGACCCGGCGAGTTGCGAACCGCAGAATGGGCAGAGATTGACTTGGAAGCCGCAGAGTGGCGCATCCCGGGCGGCAAAATGAAGATGGGTGTAGACCACATCGTGCCGCTGTCGACTCAAGCTGTAGAGTTGCTGCGCTCCGTGCATCCAATCACAGGCCACGGCAAATTTGTGTTCCCCAGTCTACGCACTGGTGAACGCCCAATGAGCGACAACACCATCAATGCCGCCCTGCGTGGTTTGGGCTACAGCAAGGACGTTCACACTGCACATGGGTTCCGTGCCATGGCCCGGACGATATTGGATGAAGTGCTTGGTGAGCGCGTGGACTTTATCGAGCACCAATTGGCACACACGGTCAAAGACCCCAATGGCCGCGCCTACAACCGCACAGCGCACCTACCTGCACGCAAGGAGATGATGCAGCGTTGGGCAGACTATTTGGACAAGCTGCGCATTGGCGCTGAAGTGATTCAGTTCAAGGCAGCATAAATCCGGCAAGCCCCACGCCGGTTTATGTGGGGCAAAAAGACGGGGCCGGTATGTGTGGACACACAGCGCCAGCCCCTGACCACATCAAAGAAGGACTTTGAAAATGGCTGAGAAAATTATCGTTGATAGTACGGGCGATTTGAGCGAATGGTTTATGAATGCCAACATGCCGTTCACTGCTATCGCCCAAATGCTGATTGAATTGGATGGCAAAGGGCTAGTCCCTTGCACGATGCGCAAAGCCATTCACCGGCACGCAGAGAACAGCATTCAAACATTGCCGCTCAGTATCGCGTCAACCGCCATATCAATGGCGGCCGCAACCTCAGGCTTTGGAATGGATAAAGGCGATATAGCGCACGCAGCGTATGGAATGCAGTCACTTGCCGAATTGATGCACGGATGGACTGAATTGGTCGAGTGCTTTGGCTCTGAAAGGGAGGTGTACCATGGCTGAAACCACCCAACACGCCACACAGTCAGCCAAAGTGTTCTCGATTCAAATCGTCAAGAACCAACGTGCTGCAAATTTGAGAGCAGAACGACGTCAAGAATTGGAGCGTGAAATTGAATTGTGCAAAATGAATATTCACCGCGCAGAAAACCTACTTGCTGGCGAAAAGTTGCGGCTGGCCAAGGCAATGCGTGAGGTGTCCCATGGATAAGAGCGCATCCACAACGCGAGATGCCGACCAGTCCGAGCGATTTGAATTGGCGTTTGAAGCATCCGGCCATATTGAAACCATGGTGAATGTGCTTATGCGTGAAATGTCGCGTTGCGAGGATGGTCAGGAACTATCGCGGTTCACTGACATGGCACTCAAGAAAATAAAGGACCTCAACAGCGTCATTCTTTCTGTGCACGGTGGCGACATTGGCAGGAGTAATGAAGAATTGAGTGAGGTTGTCCATGGGTAGCGCCTGCGCCATTCCTTGACGGGCACAGGCCCGATTAGAGCAGTTTTGCCCCAGCTAGCGCAGCGTCGAAACCTGCGCGAAAAGCCAAGCCCCCGCTGGCCTGCTGGTGGCTCCTTATGTGGGGTTGCACGGGGGTGCTATGTCAATCAATCCGATACCTGAGGGCTACCACCTCACAAAGAAGGGGGGCAGACCGAAAGACCATCCTAGAAACGTTGCGGTCGCAATCGCAAGACGTTGGCGAATTACCAAGTTTGCGGAAACCGCAAAGGTCGCGGACCTATGGATTATTGAACACTGGAACACTGCCGGAATATCTCAAGAACAGCACGTGCACAGAGCCATACAGAAGGCGGAAAAAGTGGAGATGGCCCCGCTATCCGTTTGGGTTTGCCTATGGCCGAATTGGGGTTGTATCGCCCTCACAAAAACACAAAATGGGTGGGTTACTGGGTGGGCGTGGAAGCCGGGGCTAACCCGCGCAATTGATATCCCCGTACAGGTGAATTGGACATTCGTTGCAGTGAATGGCGTCCTGCAACAGACCGCTACAGCCAACTTTAGCTTTGAAATGCCAGCCGATTTTTTGACCGGCAAGTAGCAACGTATTTTTACACCCAGAAATAGTTTCTGGGTGTGACTTTGAGGCGATGAAAATTGACCATCGGTGCACCAACTTTGAAAGGTGCACCCCGTGTCAACACATCACGTATCGTCTTTTGATAACCTGCCCGCTACGGGCTTCATGCGACAGCCCCAGGTACTGGAGGTTGTGCCATTTTCAAGCGCCACACTCTGGCGCAAGTGCAATGCTGGCCAGTTCCCCAAGCCGGTGAAACTGTCCGAGCGCGTGACTGCATGGAAAGTGGGCGACGTCAGACAGTTCCTTGCGACTATGGCCACTGGTGCCGAGGTGTCGTAATGCCAGCCCCAAAAGGCAACGGGCGCAACTCTCGCAAAGTTGCACCCGCCAAGAATCACATAATCGCCAGCCTGCATTCTAACCATCAAGCCTACTTTGTGGGCACCGAAAACCAGCGCCAGCTACGCGCCATCAATGCGCTGCTCACACGCCCAATGCCACGGGAGCATCTGGACAGCATCGCCGGTTGCAGCAACGCCCCCGAACTGATTGCAGAACTGCGCCGCCGTGGATTGGACGTGCCATGTGAACGCATCAAGTTCACCGACCGCGACGGCAAACCATGCCGCCCAGGTGTGTACTCGCTGACCCTGAGCGACCGGCGCAAGATTTACCGATGGCTGGCGAAGCGAGGTGCTGGCAATCGTGGCTAATGGACGCAACAGAGGCCGCAAAGGCGATTCAGGCCGCGATTCAGGAGGGTTTGTAGCCTTGCCCTGGTCCGTACTGGATTGCCCCGCCTATGGCCGATTGTCCATGCACGCACGGGCGCTGCTGTTGGAGGTGGCACGCCAGTTCGTGCGGGACAACAACGGGCGATTGCTGCTATCTCGCGCCTACATGCAAACACGGGGCTGGAAATCAGCGGACATGTTGACCAAGGCAAAAACGGAATTGATTGATGCGGGTTTCATTTTCCAAACTGTGATGGGATGCCGTCCAAACAAGGCAAGTTGGTACGCCGTGACCTGGCGCACATTGGACAAGTTACCCGGTTTTGATGCTGGCGCTGTCGAGTGCTTTCAGCGTGGCGCGTATCTGCTAGGCGGTCCACTCAAAAACGCAACCCTTAGACCGCCCCACGGTACAGAGAGGCCCGCCATAGTACCGCCCCACGGTACAGGGAAACGCTCCACTGTACCGCCCCACGGTCCTATAAGGCCCATTTTTGCCCCCCTCTCTGTACCGCCACACGGACACCATCTAGAGAAGCCATCTACTGCAAACGAAACCAAGCATTGAAAGCAAAACCATGAACGAACGCATCGAACAACTGACGATTGAAATTGAGAGCGACGGCTACATTCTTTTGACGCAAGACAACTGCGGC
>JAIFLV010000183.1 GCA_020048895.1 Rhodoferax sp.
TCGTACTTCCTAAGCCGGTGCGTGTCACATCGCCAAATTCAACCTGCGCTAGCGTGGGTCCGCTTGTCCAAACTAGCGTGGTGCGTAACACTCGCTCCACCCCAAAGCTCACCGCATGAAAGACCATTACACAGCCCTGGGGCTTGGCAGTTCTGCAACATTGGCCGATATCAAGAAGGCGTTTCGACAGAAGGCAGCCCAGTTTCATCCGGACCGCAATACGGATGCCCAGGCTCCAGCGCGCTTTCGCGCGGTGCAGGAGGCGTATGAGGTATTGTCGGATGATGTCAAGCGCTTGGCATATGACGATAACCGCCGGCGCAACTTGTTGGACAACCCGGCTGAGACTGCACGTGAAATATGGCACGCTTACTTTCAACCGTTAAGGCAGACGCCACGCTAGAGCACTTCCTTCGGACATCAATTTGAAGACAACTGAGAAACGTTTCTTTTGAGGTGGCCGATCAGGACTGGATGCAACTGGCTTGGTTGCTGCGCCACGATTGCCCCGACCTTTTTGTGGAAATGCTATTGGTGCTTCGTAGCAAGGTGCGCGCGCACGATGCGAGACAGGGGGAGACCTGGCAAGGCGAAGAGGATGACGGCAAAGTGGAAACCAGCGACACTGACCGCGGCAAGGCCACGCCTGCAGCGCTGGAGGCTGATGAGGAGTCGGCCATTTGACAGCCACTACTTAAGCCATGCCCGACTCGCAAGTTTCCACCGCTGGTGCCAACCAGAACGTCGAAATATTCGATGCGCGACCTTTCTTCGAAAAGGTGCTGGCCTACGCACAGCAGTACGGCATCATTGATCAAGCCAAGCTCGACGCTATGGAGACCGAGGCACCAAAAGGCATGGTGCAGATTGCGCGGTACTTCGGCAGCGAGTTTCTGCGCCCCGAATTGGAGAAGGCACGGGAGCGGCTTGTTAATCTGGTCAGCATGAACTTGGAGCATCACAGCGCTGGTGACCTGCACAAGGCGGCCCAAGCACTGCGTGATCACAGCCTGCTCTCGCGCTCCAAGGGCGCATCCGACATGCTTAAGGCACTGATTGCCATGCCGCAGAATAGTCATTTCGGCATGGGCGAGCATGGTGGCTTCACCGACGAACACGTCCCGCAACTCGCAATTTGGTCGTTGCGCAGTCTAGGGGACTATCGGTTAGAGCTTGCTCGGCGCAGCCAAGTAGCAGCAGTCGTTGACGCAGCCTTCTGGTTTGCAGACCAATTCGGGATGGACGCACAAGACGTGCAAGACGCGGGATGCGATGCTGAAGCAGTAATCCGCACGGCGCTTCTGATGGTGTCAACACGCCAGACCAGATTGCCCGACTGGGTTGCCTTTGAAAATACCGTCGTAAAGTTGAGGAAAAAGGCGGCATCCTCTAGCGCCATTGCTTCTAACATTACTCTGCCGAAGAACCTCCCTGTACAGTTCAAGGAAGTAGTGGAAGGTGTGCGCACGACAATCCTCTCGGATATGTCCAAAATCCTGGATAGGTCGCTAACGCCGCGCAAACTCTTTGACCAGACTCCTGCTTTTGTGGGCCGCTACTTCTGGGTCGAAGACCTGTTGGGTGAGGTAGACAACTTTGATCGTGCCGCATCGACGGGCTGGAACAAGGCCACTGCGGGCCACAGTGACAGCAGTTCACTATTGACACTCTTCCTGTGCATTGCTGCAAAGAGCACTCCAAAGACTGTGCTAACCGCAAAAGCGGCAGCCACGTTGGTGCGAAAGGTTCGAAAGAGTGGTCTAAAGGCCGACTTGGTATCCGACTACATCTTGACCAACGCTCCCGCGCACGGTCAGAGCGATTATTTGCGTATGTGGCACGACTTTTTGGCAGAAGGTCAAGACGTGCTGCTCAGCGACCATGACTATGCCTTGGTGGATGCTATGGCTATTCTTCACCGGGAATGCAATATCTCGGCGGGGTAGCCCAACAGGGCACCGCAGACGCTCGAGAACGCCAAGACGGACTTTCACACGCACGAAGCCGCGCAGACCCCCCTCGGGTATTTGAGATCCCATCGAGTCAAATCAGCAGCGTCAAGAGTTCTGGCAGTAGTGGTACCAGACACTCACAGCTTGCGTTGGCTTAACCGCGATAGCCCACTAGACTGGTCGTTGAGAGTTGCATCGCGAAACGGCATATGGGAGGTCGGGTGAAGGGAACTGAGGAGGATATTTTGTACCTGGACTTTGATGGTGTACTTCATCACGAGAACGTGCTGTGGCGCCCGCTGGTGGGACCCTACCTATCAGCGCCAGATGGCTGCCTGCTCTTTCAGCATGCCGAACTGTTAGAGAGATTGCTTGAGCCGTGCCCCCGAGTCCAGATCTGGTCAGCACCGCGTGGGCATTGCGGTACAGCTGCAGCCGGGCTGCAAAGAACTTGAGACCAGCGCTTCGATCACGCATCATCGGATCGACTTGCCACGCGGGCAGCAAGTTTTGGCCGATGTTCTGCGCCGCAAGCCTCGCGCCAGGCTGGCTATTGATGACAACGGGGAAGGGTGGTCTGCACAGGCCATGGAGAACCTCGTATTGGCGCACAAGCATGAGGGCATCAGCCGACCTGTCGTGCTCGAACTTTTGAAGGCAAAGTTGGAGAGGCTAGTTGCACCGCGGTGACCCAACGCAATGGTGGGGGTATTCCGATGAATGTGCCTGAAACAGAAATGGCCCCGAAGGGCCTCCGCTCTTAGTAAAGCTTAGCTTACTTCTTCGCAGCAGCCTTGGCAGCCTTCTTTGCAGGTGCCGGGGTAGCTGTAGCAGCAGGTGCAGCAGGAGGAGCCTTCAGGGCATCCCGCTGATCGCGCAGAGCGTTAATCTCGGCAGCGATTTTGTTCTTGCGTTCAGTGAGCTTCGCGATGCTAGCACTCAACCTTGCAATAGCCTTGGCAGCTTTGGATACTGGTGCCTTCTTGGGAACGACCTTTGCAACGGGCTTGGCAGCCTTAGCGGGAGCCGCTACTTTCTTGGGTGCTGCAGCCTTCGGTGCAGCTTTCGCTTTTTTCGCAGTTGCCATTTAGAAATTTCCTTTTTGTAGTTCGCTGGCTGAAGTATTTCACCATTCACGTTGATTTTCAATTGCCTTGAGGGCCGCTGCATCAAGTCTGACCTGTATCAGCATGTCGAACGGGATGCTGTGCCAAAGTTCATCCATTGGCGCATAGTGCGCTAACGCAACCAAGGACTATATTTATGCCTCTGTTTTCCTGGACGTCGGCACTCGCAACTGGCGTTCAACTCATTGATGATGACCACCATGTGCTGATTGATCGGCTCAACGTAGTTCTGGAGGCGCTATCGCAAGGTCGAGCCAATGCCATGATAAGCACGGCGCTGAATGATCTTGTCACCTATACGCAGGAACACTTTGCTCGCGAGGAGTCAGAAATGCAGCGCATCAACTATTCTGGGATAGATGCGCACAAGGCAGAACATGCGCAGCTCATCAAGCAGGTCAACGACCTGAAGGCTCAGCTTGACGCGGGTAGCAAGATTGACCGGATGGCTTTGTACAACTTCCTCACCCGCTGGCTCAAAAATCACATCTTGCATGTTGATATGAAATTGGCTCAGGCGTTACGAGAGTCATTGACCCATTGATATTGCAACCCCGCGCGCGGCTTTGTCGTCACTTCCCGATCGATCCGAAGACTTTCTTAAGAATGCCGCTACCAGTCCCAATGGGATCCGCCCGAATCTGCTTCTCTTGCTCGGAGATCATCACGAAAAGACCGTCCATGGTCTTTCGGGTTACATAGACATCAAGGTCCGAATCCTTCGCATCGACGAGTCCGAACTTTGCTGCTTTTCCAGCGAAGTCGTTATACTTCTGAGTCAGTTGGACCTTTGCGGTTGCTCGCTTCACCACAGGCAGAAACTTAGCAGTGAGCTCACCCGAAGTCGTGCGTTTGAAGTATTGGGTTGCCGCATCCTGTTCACCCAGCAAGATGCCTTTTGCGTCCTTGAAGGACATCTTCTTGGCGGCATTGATCAGAATCGGCTTGGCCTCGACTACCGCAGCTTCAGCGGCATGGTTCAATGCGTCAACCAGTTCATCGGCCTGTTCGCCAAAGCCTAGTTTGCGGGCAGCATCCTCTGCCTTGCGAAGTGATGGCGGTAGCTCTATGCGGACCTTCGCATTGCCGAGAAATCCGTTCTTTTTCCCCAATTCGGTGACGGCAAACTCGGACCCGTGCGTAATCGCGGCCTTGAGTCCAGACCCGGCTTCATCGTTGCTGATGCCGGAAGCTGCATAGGAGTTCATTGCAAACATGAAACCGGCTGCAATGATGAGTGCGCGTTGATCGATCATCAGTATTCCAGTGCGTTGTTGCCTTATTAGCGATTCTGACCTGTCTTGGCAGATGTGCCGGATACAGCAGTCAATATCCATGGAGAGCGTACCAGCTCTGCGTACAGCGCGATCTATTCGGTGCACTTTTCATCATGCGGTCCTGGAGCGGCGCGTTGAGTGGACGAGGTGGCTGCAAAGCCATCGTGATGGAATCCGACGCCGATTGCGAGCGTCAGCTCAAGCGCATCCGTGCTCGTCGGCGTCAGCATAGGTATGAGCCGGTGCTGAGATTTGAGGACCGTGTCACTGCAACAGCCAGTATTTAGCCGTCGTTGTCGGATCTGAAGGTGTTCAGTGACGGCTAGCTAGAAGTCGATTTCTCAAATTTTCGAGGCCAGTCGTTCGCTGTCCGGTCGCGGGAAGCCACACGGTTACTCAATATCGAGTGTCAATTTCAAGTTACTCGTGCCACATAGATACGGTAAAATGCCGTATCTATATGGAGGTGTGTTGCCAGCCGTTGCCCGATTTGATTTGAAGCTTGATGCCGACGATAAAGATCTTCTTTTCCGAGCGGCAAGCCTTATGGGTGTCGGCGCCGATTGAATATTGACCTACCCTGCCGATTCAATATTGACCCAGGACGGGTAGCTGCCGTTTGAATCGGCAACTGTGGATAAGTGTACTCAATAGTCCAGTTTTTCTTCCTCCTTGATTCCTAGTTTTGCCTTCCGGATGGGCACGGGGAATGAAGCGCAGGGCGTAGCCCGTAGTGCAATTCCCCGTGCTGCGCATCCTCAGAACGGCTCTTGCAGCGGTGCGGCTTTGGACTTCTTACGCGATTGCTCGCGCTCCTTGATGCGCGACTTGGCAGCCAGTGTGCTCTGGTTGTAGCGGTGGGAGTTGTTGCCCGTCTCCACAATATGGCAGTGATGGGTCAACCGATCCAGTAATGCCGTCGTCATCTTTGCATCGCCAAACACGCTGGTCCACTCCGAGAAGCTCAGGTTGGTGGTGATCGCCACACTGGTGTGCTCGTAGAGTTTGGACAACAGGTGAAACAGCAAGGCTCCCCCGGCCTGACTGAACGGCAAGTAGCCCAGTTCAACCAGGATCACCAGATCCAGGCGCAACAGCGACTGCGCAATGCGTCCTGCTCTTCCCTGCGCCTTCTCCTGCTCCAGTGCGTTGACCAGATCGACCGTGCAATAAAAGCGCACCCGCAAACCCCTTTTGGTAATGCCAGCCACCCCAATGGCCGTGGCCAGATGGGTCTTGCCGGTGCCAGGTCCACCAATGAACACCACGTTTTGCGCCGTGTCCACAAACTCCAGCGTGGTGAGCTTGTCGATCTGACCCTCGTCCAGATCCTTGGCCGAATCCAAGGTGAAGTCAAACCCGGCCATATCGCGATGGATCGGGAACCTGGCGACCTTCATCTGGTGGCTGATGGAGCGCATGGCCCGGTCGGTGTGCTCGGCTTGCAGCAAGTGCTCGATCAGCCACTTGGAGGCAGCCACCTGCGAATCCCCTTGGGCCGTCAAATCCGCCCATGCACCCACCATGCCGTGCAGGCGCAACTCCTTGAGCTCAGTAGTGACATCACGACGCATGGCTGACCTCCTGCGTATTGGTTGTCAGGTTCACGTCACCACGCAAACTGTCGTACCGGTTGGTGTTGGCCAGCGGTGCCTGTGTCAGTTGCATATTGCATAGCGCGTGCCAAGTTTCGGACGATAGAAAATCTGCAATGAAATCAACGATTTCCGTCTGAAACACGACTGAACTGATCCAATTCGGCGGAGGACGGTGCGCAGCGAAGTACATTTTCTTCAGGCATACGAACACGACCACCTTCAGATTTCTTCAACAAAATCAATGCTCTGCCAGAGTTTCGGGGCACGATAATTTTCTTGTTCGGTTGGCATGGTGCCTGCGGCGATGGTTGACGCCTGGTTTCTTGCTAGGCTTGTTCCACAGCTTGGTATCTGTCCGATGCAAGAGGACTCTTCAGTTCAGCAACGATCACTAAGCGTGCTAGCTCGCAGACTCTTTGTCTCGCCAGCGTGTATAAGTTCACCAATCTCAATTCATATCCGAAAGAAATCATCATGGCAAACATCACTTTTCTGGGAACCGGTCTCTTGGGCAGCGCCTTTGCTGAGGCCGCCGCCAAACGCGGTGATACCGTGACGGTATGGAACCGCTCAATTGAGAAAGCACAAGCACTCCAGGAATTTGGAATCAAAGTTGCACCCAATGCGGCCATGGCAGTGAAGGGTGATCGTGCCGACTTGAGTGCAAACTAAGTTGAGCGCATTCCAACTCAAATCCGCCATCGATAAGTCTCCGTACTTTGACGCATTGGTCACTGCGTTCGAAGTTCTGGATCTTGCTTCGTCATTTCCCGGCTGACCTGCCAGTTCCGAAAAATCTCCGATGGAATGTACGCAAGGCAAGTGACAGGCCCAAAATCTCAAGGCCATTAGCAGGATTGTGTTCAGGATGCTCCAAAAGAATCTTCGGTTCATCAGGCAATTTTGGGAGTTCGTCTGAACACAACGCAGTTCGTCGCAATGGCCGTGCAATTGATATCGAGGACAACTACATTCTCTTCAACCGGCCACAGTGGCCTGAATTTGGAGATAGAAATGACCGCTTCCTACACCATCCGCTTCGCCGCCATCACCCTCGCCGTGGCAATGACTGCCATTGTTCATGGAACCATGCTGGCTGGGTTTGACAATGTTGCCCAGCAAGCCGTTGCCCAACAGAGTGCTTCAGCAAACGCTGTGGCATTGCAAAAAGTCACTGTCACCGCGCACAAGTCCTGAAAAACTGAGTGAACGTCGTCTCAAAGACCATCCCCAGGGGATAGTCGCTACAGAACCGGCACACACTTGGATGCCACGCAGGCAAGAACCGGCGGCACTTTGAACAGCGCAATGCAGGCGACATTGGGTTGTGGGGAAAGCTCACGGGCCTTTGCTGCTAGTTCACGCTGCTGGTCCGACGCCGCTTTTGCCGCCACTGCCGTCGCCGATACTAACGAGTATGGCTTGAAGTACCACATTCCGCAGGGGTCTTTAGGATCGGTAAAACCAAGTGTGGAACACTGTAAAACTTGATCGCAAGGGGAGTCCACCCCCAGTAGCCTTGCTTCCGACTCCTTTGCATTCGCCAAATCAATGGCTTGTCCATAGGCGATGGTGTTTGAGCCGCCGCCACATCCGGCCATCAAACTAGCCACTAGAACGAGAGCAGCGGTTCGAATTACTGCGTTTCTCATGCTTGCACCAATGTGGTTACCCGCCTTCTGGTGCGCTCTCGCAATGAACATTCCCGAAGTTTTTCAGCCAAAACCTCCAAATCAGGAACCGCAAAAATGGTGACCGTTGAAAAGTTGGTGTCTGTTGACCGCAATTGCAGATGGCAATGTCCAAGCAGGCGCATGCCAATCGGCTTGAGAAGGTCAAAATGGTCAATACGGAACAACTCCACGCTTTCCTTGGACTTCGACAGGATGCCTCGCTCAATCCTTACTCGTTGTGTTGTCACCTCGTAGGTAGTCGACAAGCTCTGTACCCAGTAGTAGAAATACGCCAGCCCCAGTGTTGCAACAACGAACAACCACTGCCATGCGGAGAAAATGGTCTCTGGGTGCCCAGCAAACAGCACCTGTTCAGTTTCCACTTCTTTGGCCGCTGCGAATGCCAGCAAGTCGGTATTGCAGAAACGACATTTGATGGCTGCCGCCTTAATCGTCTCAGCGCAAACCGGGCAAGATTTCTCATCGCTCATGCAGATTCCTCAAGCATTCATGGGCTAAGCCGCATTCGATCGTCGAACGATCTTCGCGTCTGAATATCGCCTATTTGTCTCTTCCCCATCGCCAACGAGGCGGTTCACCTGTGAGCCAGCACACAACGACCAATACTGCGCTCAGGGTTGCGACGCTGAGAATAAACGCATTGTGGTCAGAATCAGGTGGAAACAGGAAGCTGCTGATAATCATCAACACGGTGTAGGTCACTAATATCAGCCACCCCTGCCAAGTCACTGGCAGCCCCCATCCCCAACCATAAGTCTTGGCTGGAAACCAATATGGACCTTGAATTTTCACATTGCTCACCACGGAAGTTTCTTGTTATCGTAGTTGAAGAATCGTCCACTATGTGCTTGGGTAAATTTGCCGACTAACTCCCAAATCACCCCAACATCGATCGAGCCAACATTAAACCTCTGAACCAAACATTCCCAAAGCACCAGGCATCATCATCCCGCAACTCCAACATTGCTCGAACCCACCTTCAATAAGCTCACCGCAGGAACATAACCAATGGCGTTGAGGTACACGGCGAAGGATCCGCAGTAACTCGAGTGCGCGGGATTCCTGGCTGGAGTCCTCGATCCAGACCTCAGGAAGGCATTGATCAGGTGGCAACTCGCCAGCGGCACTGCGGAGGTACTCTCGCTGGACACTGGCCTGAATACCCTCTGCCTTCAGCCAATCCACCCACAGTGTGGCCATGACCAGATTAGGCGCTTGTATGAGACGTGGCATAGCCGCATTGTGGACCCTGCGCATGCTATTCTGATACGCGCTAAACACCCCACCTCTTTTGAAGCTTCAAACATGACCCGATTTCTCAAATTGACCCTTGGCTGCCTATTCGCCGTAAGCATGATGTTTTCCCAGGTTCATGCGGCATCTGAATGTGAAGCTAAGGCCGTGAGCAAGGACGGGAAACCACTGGCTGGTGCCGCGAAGGCTTCATCGATCAAGAAATGTGAGGCGGACACCAAGGCTGCGGCGCCATCAGGATGTGCAGACAAGGCGATCGACAAGAACGGTAAGCCTTTGGCAGGTGCGGCCAAGAACTCGTTCATGAAGAAGTGCGAGGCTGATGCCAAGGGTGGATAGTAAGTTTTTCGATCCATGCGTCCTGCTCAGGCAGGCAAGAGCCGCTCGGTGCTTTTTTGGCCCGCTTGAATATCTGTGACGAGCTCTGTTCAGGCCAGAGTTCCATTCGCGGGATTTGCTACTCTTAGCCAATGAACACCTCAACGAACTCTGACCACACGTCACCCCTCCACTCACCCAGAGTCAATCTGGCACTCCAGGGTGGAGGTTCTCATGGTGCTTTTACCTGGGGGGTTCTGGACACACTTTTGGCAGATGGTCGTATTGACATTGAGGGAGTCAGTGGAACCAGTGCGGGTGCGATGAACTCAGTGGCCTTGGCACACGGTTTTGCGCAAGCCAGTGGCAAGTCACGAATGGAAATGCGGGACACCGCACGAGCCTCGTTAGAGCACTTTTGGGAGGGTGTCGTCAAGATGGGCGAAATCACTTCGACCATATCGCAAGCACAGCGCGCGCCATTTGACATTTTGTTCGGTGGATTCGGAGGCTTGACTGGCGATCAGTCACCAGGCCAGTTATTGACCGACGCCATGGCTGGATTCTGGTCCAAGTCGGTATCGCCCTATCAGAGCAACCCCCTGGACATCAATCCCCTGAAGAGCTTCTTGGAGAAAACGATCGACTTTGACCGCATTGCTGCTTTCAAGGCGCTCAAGATATTCATTGTCGCCACCGCAGTGGCCACCGGCAAGGCGGAAGTGTTTTCCGGAAAGCGTGTAACCGCCAATGCGGTGATGGCCTCCGCGTGCCTGCCCACCGTCTTTCATGCTGTGGAGGTAGAGGGGCAGCACTACTGGGATGGCGGGTATTCAGGCAATCCCGCAATCCACCCACTGATCTATCGCTGTGAGAGTCGCGACATCGTGTTGGTACAGATCAATCCCATCAAGCGCGACAAGCTGCCAACGGGTGCGGGGGACATTCTGGATCGACTCAATGAAATCACATTCAACGCGGCGCTGATTGCCGAGATGCGCGCTATTGCTTTTGTGAAGAAGCTGATCGCACAGGGAAAGCTTGATTCAACTGAGTACAAGGACGTCCTTATGCACCGTATCGACGGTGGCGAGATTCTTGAGGGATTTCATGCGTCGACCAAAGCGGCAACCGACGCCAAACTTATCCACAAGTTGCGCGACCTCGGCAAAGACTGTGCAAGATTGTGGTTGGCAAGACGGTTTTCAGCGCTTGGGGTAACGTCCAGTGTCAATATCGCGCGCGACTATCTGGATGATCTGCGCGTGCCATCGTAGCGAGCACATTTGAACTGTGCCCGTCTTCCTCTATCGCCTCACGCGCGGCACTTGAAGAGAGCCTTTTCCACCTATATCGCGGGAAATCACGCGACTTCGGTGGAAAAATTGAAACGTAGCAATCAGTGAGATCGAACTACATCCATAACCTTATTGCTGCCGCGCAGATCAGGATGGACTTTGACCTGCCGAATGATCTCCAGATCGGTCAATTTGCCATCCCGGATGCTATTGACGGTCACGTTCACGGGTGCAGTCGACACAAACCGCTATGCCAGCTTCAGCTTCCCATTGGGACCAACGACGATATGACCGGTTTGCAGTAACTTGGAGACAGAAGCACCGATAGATCCAATCGGAATACCAATCTCTCCGGCCAACGCCGACCGATTCACTTCGACAAACTCGTTCTTGTTAAGCCTTTGCAGCAGGTGATTCAGAAGCTTTGCGGTGTTGCCACGCAGAGGACGTTCCTTTTTCTGTTTTCCCGTGGCTGGCTTCTGTGACCCTTTGGCCGAGGACTTCTTAACTCGCACATCGGTTGCGTTGATGCTGCTCACAACTTCCATGGGTTGCTGCGACAACTGGGGCAACGATAGTGCTGGCATTGATGGAACACCGGACACTTTGCTGTTGGAAAACGAGGTTGCTGCCGAGTACACCTTGAGCAATTCCGCTTCGATTTGTCCAACTGCCTGCGTAAGCCTCGCCAGCGTCTTCCATTCCTCGAACAAATTGTCATTGCCCATGTCAAACGCATTGCCCATGACAGCGGCTTTCACCTGATCCGAGTATTCGCTCACTGTGTTTTGAAGTTCAGCGTGTGCGGCGAATGCAGCGGCACCGGCGGCTTGAATGGAGTCGAGAGTCTTGGAAGAGATTGTCATGTGGTCCTAACATTTATGATTTTTGGCGTTATTACGAATAGCGCAATGATCCAACGAGAGAGCTACAAGTATACAAATTGGGTTGTGAACGGGGATTTCTATATCTGACGCGTGATCCCACAGTCAGACAGTTGTTGAAATCGTTTGACGTTACCGTCATGGTGTACTATCATGCTAGTACACATACTCCATCACATGACCACGGACTCCTTCTTTTCCATCAACACCGGCTCGACCGAACCGATTTACCGGCAACTGATTGAGCAGGTACGAAGGCGCATCGCCAGTGGGCAGCTAACAGCCGGTCAGGAGATTCCATCGGCTCGTGAACTCGCGCAGGTGCTTGCGGTGCACCCGATGACGATCTCCAAGGCCTTCAGCATGATGGAAACCCAAGGTTTGCTCGAGCGCAGAAGAGGTTTGTCGATGGTCGTTGCCGCGCAGCACACGTCAGCCCAGCCCCGCACCTCAAGAATTGACCTGCTGCGCCCCACGCTGGAGAAAGCGGCAGCCGAGTCGCGACAGCTTGAACTCAGCAGTCAGCAAGCCTCAGCACTTTTCCAGAAGATATTGAAAGAAGGAGATTCGCAATGACTACCCTGAGCCTGCCCGATCCTTCGATAGGTCTTAAACAGGTCAATCTCTCCTATGGAGAGCGTCCAGTGCTGCGGTCATTGGACTGGCAACTCCTTCCGGGTCAGGTAGTTGGCCTGCTGGGTCGCAATGCCGCTGGAAAGACTACCCTGCTGGAAACCGCCCTGGGTCTGCGCGAGCCGCAGGCGGGTACGGTGCAATTATTTGGTGTGCCTGTAACGGCAATAGGAGATGCTGATCGTGCGCGAATCGGCTATGTACCGCAGCAGGCCGACATCTTCGAAGGATTCACACCGTTTCAACTGTTGGCGTACTTCCGCAGCTTTTATCCACGATGGAACGAAGCCAAAGTCCAGGGATTGATGTCTCGCTGGGAGATTCCGTGGGAACAACCTATTGCGCGCCTCTCCGGAGGACAACAGCAGCGTCTTTCCATCATCCGAGCGCTAGCCCATGAACCCGACCTTCTGGTACTGGATGAACCAGTCTCTTCGCTCGATCCAGCGGGTCGGAGGGATTTTCTGGGCGAATTGGTCGAGCAGGTACTCGATCGTGGCACCACGGTAGTTCTGTCCACGCACATACTGTCAGACTTGGAGCGTGTTGCTTTTGACGTCGCTTTCCTGCGTGATGGGCGCATTGGCATGCAAGCTCCTCTGGATGAATTGATCGAGCACACCCGACAGGTCACTGGCACGAAGCAGGCCATCGACGCATTCATTGCGCGTACGGGCGCAAAGGTTCTGGGAAAACCGCCCGTCGCTCAGACAACCAACACAACCCTGTTGCTGCGCCTTCCACCAGGAACGACGATCCAGGCGGATCCTATTGATGTACAAAGTGTCAATCTGGAAACTCTCTTTATGGAGCTTGCGTGATGCACAGGCTTTTACCGCATTGGCAACTGCTGAGCGCTCCGTGGCGCCAGCGCCTTACAGAAAAGTCCTATGGTGGCATCATCGCCATGGCAATCCTGCTGCTGGTCGTTGGAGGAGTGTTGGGTTTTCTCAAGGGTGGAGACGCGCAGTCCATGTTGCGCGCCTTCTGTGGGGTGGGCGCGGGCTTCATTCAGGTGCTGTGGCTGCTCCAACTGATGGCATTCGTCCAATTTAACAACCCAACCCACGCACGGATTGTTCCTGGACACTTGCAGTATCTGCGACAAACAACGCTTGCATGCTGGCTAATGTCATCACTACTGTCTGGTGCCATTCTCGGCTTGGGATTCGGCAATGCTGGCCATTGGTTTCTGGCTGCTGCCGTATGCATGGTGGTTCTAGCCACCTCACTAGTGTGGCCAGCGTTATGGTTTGCCGCGTTCTTCTTTCCCTGGTGGCTTGATTTTGGGTTTGCGGATTTCGTTCGCCAGACAGGTCTGCCGTTCTACCGCGACTGGCCGATCTGTTGCGCGGTGATCATTCTGCTTCTTTGTGCGCGGTTTTTGACGCACTCGTTACTTCGTAACGGAGATGCAAAGCATGTGAGTGGCTTTGATCGTGCGCGCCGAATTCGGTGGTCTGCGATGCCCAATGCGCAGGGAAAGCAAGCCACTTTGCACGATTGGGGAAATTGGGGGACCCGAATTCACCGGGTGATTCTCTTCCCCTTGCATCGCTACATGCAGTACTTGATACGCAACCCGAAAACCACCTCCGCAAACATCATGGCGCGGGCTGAACTGATATTTGGTGCCGACGTGCATTGGGTGATGCAGGTAAGCATCGCTGCCTGTCTTGCCGTTCTTGTTGCAATTGCGTGTCTGATTGCCAGTTGGTATTGGGGTCCTGAGTGGCGTGACAAGTTGAGTCCCGGCTGGTTTGGAATTGCCTGGTGCATGTTGTTTGTTGGCTTGACGCCGATGATGAGTCTTCAGCCAGCCTTCTATCGATCAAAAAGAGAGCAGTCGCTGATCATGTTGTTGCCCGGTATGCCGCAGGGAACGGCTCTCAATCGTTTGATCGCCATGCGTGTGTTGCGTCAGGCCAGCTTGACGTGGCTCATCAGCGCCTGCGTTGCACTTCAACTTCCTTACGATGCTGATGCGGCACAGTTGGTCGCAGCCGCGTATATCGGTGTGCTGCCTGCCAGTGCCTTGCTGGTCCAGGACTGGTCGCGCATGCAAATGCAAAGAACGTTTCGCGCGATCTTCTATTTCATTGCAGTCATGGTTGGGCCAGTCACTTGTTTCATCGCCTTGCGTTGGCGGAACCTTGACGGTCTATGGTTGTTGTTCGCAAGCATGATGATTGCACTGGCGCTTGTGCGTTGGAGATGGATCCGTACGCAGAGATTTTCGGCAGCGCTTCCTGTTGGCAGGCTTGCCTTCGTGGACGGCTTGCGCCAATGAAGGCAGGCTATGACTGCAAATATGGGCTTGCGATGTTGCCATGTACCGATCCTCAATTCGCCCATATCCACGAAATTTCCACCCGGTCTCCAGCCAGGGCGAAAGCTTTAACTCGATTTATCTCAAAGGTCAATTCGAGCGAACAAACGCTTTCTCAGTCTGTCTGCCAATTCAAGTTTGGCGTGGGCTCAAACAGAAATCCCCTGTACTTGGGTAAATTGAAGCCGACTCCTGTAATCCGAAGAGCGCAGCAACAATATGCTATTGACTGCAAGCCCTGCAAAGGCGGACAGGGCCCCAAAAACGGAGTCCACCGCAAAGCCATTCCAAATCCAAAGACAGTCCCCGAGCAAAAACGAGTAACGCAGGCGCTGCTGGGGAAAATTGAGCGATGCAACTGTCAGAAAAAGTGCCGCAAGGGTGGACGGTAGCGAAGAAATCCCGGCCCATGTCCAGTACGAAAAGGTGCATACGATGAATAGAAACCCAGCGGTTGCGCTCAGTCGCGCGAGTTGGGCCCAATGCACTGCATAGGCGCCGACCAGGATGCGCACTGCTCCCACCAGAATGACAGCGGCGGCGGTGTGTGCACCTTTGAGCAAAAAGTACAGTGCCCAAATCAGGGTCGAACCACTCGACACGAACAGCATTGTCTTTCGCTGAGGCATTGCGTAACTCGACAAGCCACACAGTAGTGCAATGAGACCAATAAAGTCAACGAGAAGGGTAGGCATGGAATAGCGAGGATCGAGCGATGCGTGATCCACCTTTTTGTGGGCATCTCTGCGGACAGCACAATTTTATCAGTGTGACCCAGGCAGCGCATGTTGGATGGTTATAGGGCCGATTTTCTCCTGGAACGAAACTAAGGTCGTCTTCCAGAGAGCAAACGGGAAGTGACTCTGAGCAGTCGCCGCCAACGAGTCGCCCAGAATACTGCTTTTAGGAATTCCATGGCCTACGAACAGCCAGCGCCATTGCCCTGTTATTCGTGCCAGGACATGCAGCCAAATATCCATATTGAGTGGAAGTGGTCCGAACTTAACGAAGGGACTCATATGCTGTACACACTCGAGGGATTGCTCTCGCCGGAGGTTATTCAGTCCTGGTTTGCGGCAACACGTTGTTACGTCCGTCGAAGTCCAGGGTTAATCTCTTCCCGTCTGCCCAGTATTTTTGAGAGCACTCGACAAATCGATGCCGGATTTAGCTT
>JAIFLV010000047.1 GCA_020048895.1 Rhodoferax sp.
GACGGTGGCTACGTCCACGCCTCGGATCAGAAATCCTGAACCGAGGAGTGGTTCGAGGTCATTACCGGCAAGAGCATAAAGACCGAGGGCGGTGGCGCCAAGGTGTTTGCCTTCGTCAACAAATACGACACCAAACCCAAACGCCGGCTGCATGAGGTCCTGAAGTCGCTTCCACGTTTGCGACCATTTGCACTGGGCCAGTTTCCGTTTCAAGCACGTTGAGAGAATCACGAAAGGCACGGATAAGTGCGTCCGTTTTGTGGTGCCGTTTTTGATACCAATCCGCTAATCGCTGTTCACTTTTCCATTCTATTTTTCTGGAGAACCTGAGCAACATTTGCGTCAGATCATCCAACACATGGCTTCGCGCGTCGTGAATCACTGCTATCAACAAGGTGTGCCGCCGTGGGGCTACATATTCCCGCAGTTCAATCGCACTAAGGCGCCTGGCCTCATTGGCCCATTGCGATATTTTTGAATCCGCGATCGACTTCAGCGCCGTGGCAGGATTTGGAAGTCCTTGAAGCCACTGGTAGCGATCAACCAGCGAATTGAGATTTTTTCGCGAGGCACCGCCTGGCGCTGCACACAAGTTGGCGAAGGGAGATTTTTGCGTCTTCGAATCAACGACCAACAGTGTTTCCAGCACAGCACTTTGCGCTGTACTCATGCAACCACAAACCTCATTCCACTGGGCCGCGTTAACGTCGCTATGCGCGGTACCGGCCAGGCGCCGCAATGTGGCGAGTGCCGGCAGTTCGAAGCCATGCCGGATGAGCGCATCGATCGCCGAATTGATGATGTCTGCGGGATCTGTTCGGGCTCGGGCAGCCTTAAACATCGTGGCTTCAGCCAGAGCCAGTGCCTCAGGACCCCACGAAACAATTTTAAGGCGTTTGAGAATTAAAGGGCGATGCCGATACAGCGTTCGGTCCGGGAAAGTCAGCTCCAGTCCAGATTGCATACCCATGCGACGGGCCATGTGTTCAATGACGGCTGGTGAGATATCGGTGCTCTGCCGAAATCGCCCAATCGTCTGAAAAATCTTTAGCTGCACCAACAATGCCACCTGTGACTCGACAGTTCGCGCCACGGTTGGTGCCCACTGCCGCTCATCAAAGCTTGGGCTGAAAAGTTGCTGAAGGTCGCTCGGAGTCAGCGGATCAGGTAGCTCTGGATAAATTACGCGCGCGGGGGTGGATGTCATACGGTGCCCAAAGTGACAGGACCGTGAACCATACCAACGACAAAGCCGCTACGCGGCCAGGTCACAAATCATAAGAAATGGCGATGTGGCAGGTTTTTACACGAATCTTGCCGACGGACCAACATGGTCTCTTTGTCGCTGCTGGTACAGTCCCGTCAGCTTGCTCTCGCAGGCCGAATATTGAAGGAAGCCAATATTGCGGCTGTTGGAGAAGGCTGTAGGGGAGTACCTGAATTGATTCCACAGATTGATGGGCCAGTGCCCAACACCTTTGTCGACTGCGAACGAATATTGCGAACAGTTCCGGCTTGGTTCGGAATCGAAACGGCGTTGATGGAATATGCCATTGATTCTGAGCGCTACCCCACATTTGTCGCAACTGAAAAGAAGGAAGTGGTGGCTTTCCTCACAGCGCATAAGCACAGCTCTCAGTGCTGGGAGGTTCATTGCAAGGCTTTGTTGCCGAACTGATCAATCGAAATAATCTAGATGCCGCTCTGTCGCATCTGTGCAATGGCTCCCAATTCACCTATGCGTCAATGGAGGTGAGTTTGGCAATCACCCGGCTCAAGGCGGCTGTCGCTTTGGATTGACCTGGGTATTGGGAATGGGTTGTTCAAACACACCCAAAAGATTCCGCTGGGACAGAAATGACCAAAATCAGCCTCGTTAGGTGATTTTCGAGCAAGACTCAGGTATTGATCTGCCTCCTTTAGGGCGAGGTGGGAATGAAGGTCGATCAGGAAGCTGAGTTGAAGGCAGCTTGATTGGGTCTAGCCCCCGGTTCGCCCTGCTTTCCTTGGTGAAAAGCGCTTGCCAAGCAATATCATATCACGTAGACTTATTGTCGACAGCATGTGTTAAATGAAAGCTGCATGCTGTTAATTGAATATAGCCTGACCATGTCGCCCCAAAGGAGCACTAGATGAATTTCCCCAACAAGGCCTCGGATTCGACATCCAGGGCTCCAATGCCGCGTTCAACCCTGCGCGTCGCCCTCGCCCCCGTTGCCATGGCAATCGTGACCCTTGGTTCGCTCAGCAGCGAGCGTGCCGTCGCTCAGGTCACCGATGCAAGAGCATCGGCCTCGGCGGCGGCTCTTGAGGGCATCGTGATCACCAGTGCCCGCAAGCGCAAGGAACTTTTGCAAGACGTGCCGATCTCCATGGAAATGTTGTCGGGTGCCGAACTCAAGGACGCCGGCATCACCCGAGTGCAGGACATTCAGACCAGCGTGCCTGGTCTCGTCATCGCCCCTACAGAAGCGCAGGCCGGCGTGAGCATCCGGGGAGTGGGAACCGGCGACGTTGGACTGGGTACCGATCAGTCAGTAGCGATCCACATTGACGGGGTCTACCAAGCCTTTGGCGGATCGGGGTTGGCACGCATGTTCGACGTTGATCGCATCGAAGTGTTGCGCGGTCCGCAGGGAACGCTGTACGGGCGCAATTCGACCGCCGGCGTGGTGAACGTGATTTCGCGCGCGCCGACACGTCACTTCGAGGGCGAGGTGCAAGTCGGTGTCGGCAGCAATGACTTGCAAAGCCTGCAAGGCGTGCTCAATGTGCCCGTAAGCGAAGAGACGGCTGTGCGCCTTGCCTTCATCACTTCGGACAGCAAAGACTGGTTGCCCAACGCAGATGGCATGAAGGGCGGTGCGAGCGACGTCTTTACAGGCTTTCGGGGTCGATTTCGCACGGTCATTGGCTCGGTGAAGGCAGATCTGGCGGTACAAAACATCGTAGACCGCAGCACCTACGCAATGGCGCTGATCGCCTATCCCGGATCCAACGCGCCCGCGTCGATCTACAACACCGGCGTCGCCGTTGGTAAGCCGAGGCAACAGAACGAAGACACCAATGTCGCACTCACGTTGTCCGGGGAGGTGGGCGACGTCACGTTGATGTCGATCACGGGTTACGGTAGCCATGCAGGTACTTTCAACCTCAGTTTCGGCAACGTCACCGCTTCACTTGATGGGCCCTATAGCCAGTGGTCGCAGGAGTTGCAGGCGCAGTTCACCACGGGTGCCGCGGAGTGGACGGCGGGCGCGTTCTATATGGACAGCGAAGGCCGTGACAAGCGCAAGCTGCTTATCGCCGACCCGGTCTTCCCGTTCGAGCAGAACACCGAAGGCTCTTATGCAAGGAGCAGGTCAGCAGCCGTGTTCGCGGATGTCAACTATCCGCTGTCTTCGACTCTTAAAGCCAATGCCGGACTGCGCTACACGGTCGACGAGAAGACCGGGACGATCTGGGGCACCACGCCGTTCGACATTCCAGGGCCACCAGGGGCCACCGACTCACGCAGCTTTAGCGCTTGGTCCGGGCGCGTCGGCCTGGACTACAAGCTGGACAAGCAAACCCTGATCTATGGTGGAGCCGCACGCGGCTTTAAGAGCGGCGGAGTGGTCCCAATGGGCATCGATCCAGATTTCCCTTTGGACGTGTACAAGCCTGAGCTCTTGACGAGCTATGAGGTCGGCCAAAAGACGACACTGGCAGGTGGCGCAGCCACGTTCAATCTGAGTGCGTTTGTCTACGACTATACCGACAAGGTCGAAATGTTTTCCACCGATGCGGTCAACCCTCTGACGTTCAAGGCACGCAATGTACAGCGGGCTAAGCTGCACGGCGCTGAGGCGTATGCAGACCTGCGCGTTGCGCGGCATCTGCGTATCGATGGCAACGTTGCTCTGCTGGAGGCTAAGTACGATGAGTTCAAATTCACTGACGCAGTCAGCGGCAGTGTCGTCAATCTGAGCGGAAATCAGCTATCGCGCGCCCCGATGGCCACTTACACACTTGGTTTGGTACTTGACGCTGTGCCGACGCCGGTCGGCAATTTGCACGGTCGGCTCGAGTACTTCCATCGGAGCAAAGTCTATTTTGACGCCTACAATTTACAGGAGCAGTCTGACGTCGGCATCGTCAACGCATCGCTGCGCCTGGCTCCGCCGGGACGTTCATGGTCGGTGTCGGCATCTGTGCGCAACCTGGCCGACGTGCGCTACATAGAGAATGCGGTCGCCGGCTCCTATGCGGTCCCGAGCTTGGGTCGAACCTGGCAGTTGGGTGCCAGCGTGAAGTTCTGATCGTC
Source organism: Rhodoferax sp. (assembly GCA_020048895.1). GTDB lineage: Bacteria > Pseudomonadota > Gammaproteobacteria > Burkholderiales > Burkholderiaceae_C > Allorhodoferax. The sequence continues at coordinate 4,307 of JAIFLV010000047.1, forward strand.
GGCGCGGCCGAGGCCACCCTGCTGGCGACCGACCCGGCGACAAACTCTGCACCTTGAGCGAAACGCTGGTATGGCGGACAGTTGTCATCTTCGCTGCGCTGTCGGGCTACTTCTTGCTCGTGCGTACAGTAGCGTAGGGCGCGGATCCCGCGCTCTACGCCGAGCGCCACGGAATAAGTTTGTCGGACATCGGCGTGGTGCAGTTAAGGAAGCGTTCACTCGAGGAACAGATGTAACCGCCGGTTGGCTTTCTTGTCGGCCGCACCGGAAGCACTGACGCCCGACATTGCCGGCTACAGCGCGTGGCGCTATGACCATCTGTCAGCAGATCAGATTGTGGCGATACGGCGGTTGAAACTGAAACTGGCCGCTGGCTTTGGGCGTCAATGCGGTGTTGCTCATATTGTCGGAACAGCTGATGCTCATTGCGGCTGTGGTAGCGATCGGCTACCCGAATACGCGGCACAGGCAGTTGGCGTTGATGAAGTGGCTGCGCAGACGAAAGGACTTGTGGTCAGTGACATTACAGAAACATTTACCAAATAGGAGTTCTCATGCCAGCCTTAAGCAGCAACTAGGTTGTTCATGGCACCTCCTCTGGCGTGGCTGCAGTCGTGGAGCCAGGGCAGTACGAGATCGAGACAGCTCATGCTGAGGCCAGTACCTCCCGGGTAAGGGGTTTGCCTGCCTCGTGGCGGACGTGCGCGCGAGGGTGCAGATCCCTCCCGAGCTTCCAATCAGGCTTTGCATCGCACGGGCCGATGGCCCCGTTGATGCTCAGTCAGAGATATATATGACACGAAAATCAGAAAATGCATAGCACCCAACGACTGAAGGCGTACATTGGCGGCATGGTTCACGAGACCAATGTGTTCTCGCCCATCCCAACCACTTTCGAGGACTTCGAATTACTGGCGCCGCGGTTTACGTCGTCAGGTGCGCCAGCAGTTCCGCCGTGGCCTGGGTACCAGGACTTCTGCGAATCAGCTGAGCGGGAAGGGCTGGTAGTGCACCGTGGCAGTTTTTGCGGCGCCCAGCCCGGTGCGCCAGCCGATGCAGCGACCTACAGGCGCCGTCGTGAGGCCTTGCTGGCGGATCTGCGCGCAGCTATTCCTGTGGACATCGTGCTGCTGTTGCTTCACGGGTCGCAGATGGCCGAAGGCTGCGATGACTGTGAAGGAGACCTGATCACGGCCGTGCGCAGCATGGTGGGGCCAAATGTGCCGGTCGGACTATTGCTTGATCTTCATGCCAACCTCACCGTGCAGCGCATGGCTGAGGCCACGTTCGTGATGGCCTGCAAGGAGTATCCGCATGTGGACTTCCCCGAGTGCGCCCGCGCAGCGTTGAAGTTGCTTTTGGGCAGCAGGCGCGGAGAGTTGCGCCCCACTAGCGCCGCTGTGCGCGTGCCGGCGTTCGGAACCTATCCCACTACTGCACCGCCATTTGATGCCTTCATGGCCCGCCTTCGATCCGCAGAACGCGAGCCTGGCGTTCTCAATATCTCGGCACTGCACGGCTTCTTCGGTGCTGACAACCCGTGGCTGGCTGCCTCCATCATTGTAGTGACCGACGATGACCCTGCGCTGGCCGCACGCTTGGCGCAGCGTCTCGCAGATGACTTTCTGACCACCATCCTTCGCTACCAGAGCCCGGCGGTCGACCCCGCCGACGCCCTTGCGTTGGCGACGCAGGCGCCCACCGGCCCGGTCGTGATTGCGGACCGTTCCGACAATCCTGGCGGCGGTGCTGCGGGCGACTCGACCTATCTGCTGCAGGCGCTGCTCGAATCCGGTTTCGACCGAGCGACCCTCGGCATGATCTGGGATCCCGAATCCGTAGAAGCAGCCCATGCGGCAGGTGAAGGAGCGCGGCTACGCCTGCGCATTGGCGGCAAGGTCGGCCCCCTGTCAGGCCCATGTCTGGAACTCGATGCACAGGTACTCTGTCTGCGCACTGATGCTAAGCAGTCGATCTTTGGGAGCGCCTTGGCCGATCAGGCGCTTGGACTTTCAGCGTTGGTGCGCGTGGGCCGCGTGGATGTCGTGCTGTGCAGCGTCCGTCAACAGGTCTTCGGGCGCCTGTGCTTCACCGAACATGGCGTCGACCCGATGAAGTACCAAGTGGTGGTCGTGAAGTCGACGCAGCACTTCCATGCCGGTTTTGCGCCGATTGCCAGCCAGATCGTCTACTGCGACGCACCAGGCACCGCCACCAACCACTTCCACACCTTGCCCTATCGCAAGGCGCGACGCCCGCTCTACCCGCTCGATGCCGACCCAGGCCCGTGCGTCCAGATCTGGCCCATCGACTCAGCATCGACGGGCTGACCCATCAGCCTTGCGCTGCCAGGTGCAGCCCGGCCAGATGGCCAAACGTCAAGGCGGGCAGCGCTGGGGCGCACGCCTATGCCGTACCTGCGCACTGCTGGATGGTCGGCGGGGCAAAGTCAAAATTCCACTACCCATCCTTCAAGAATCCACGTATATTGGCGCGCTCCACGGTGCGGCGATTTATGCACACGACCAGGCTAGAAGAAGTGCTCGGACTTCAGCCCGACTTATTTGATCCACCCCAGAACCGCTTCGCATGTCTCAGGCGCAGTCTCGAGCGGAGCAGGCCCTTGCGTCTTGTGCTGGTGATGTCCCGACTCTGCTGTCCGCTGTGGCTCACTGAGTATCATGAGCATGTCTGCCTCCCGGGGGCTGTGAACTTGCACCACGTGCCGGGACATCACCTTACTGCATGGCTAGCATCGAAATATACTCGCAGCGAACGACCCCAACAGTTACATTGAGTTCCACAATGCCCACCACTCGAAAATCGTCAACACCCGCTAGCAAGCCGCCCACGCGGGTCGCCGTCAAGCGTAGCCGCGGCTTTGGCTCCGCCTTCGTTTACGACAGCCTGCGCGACGACATCCTTTCGCTGCGATTGCAGCCAGGCTCGTTGCTGGACGAGACCGAACTGGCGGAACGGTTCAAGGTCTCGCGTTCGCCGGTGCGAGAGGCACTGATCCGCTTGTCTGGCGAAGGCCTAGTGCAGACCTTGCGGAATCGGAGTTCGATCGTCACTCCATTCGATGTGGCGACAGTTTCGAGTCATGTCAGCGCCACGCTGCTGATGTATTGCACGACTGCCAGGCTGGCCGCGATCAACCGCACACCGGCTCAGTTACAAGCGCTTCAGGCGATGCTCAAGGAACACCGCGCAGATATGAAGCGGGCAGAGCTGGCGGTTTTGGTTTCCAATAATCGAGCGTTCCACATCGCCATTGCAGAGGCGGCAGGCAACTCGTTCTTCACAGCCTGGACCACGGCGGTGCTTGATCAAGGGCAGCGGCTGATGGGCATGTACCTAAAGGGCACTGGCGGACAGCGTTCGGATGCACAATTGAACGACCATGCAGCCATCGTCAATGCCATCGCAAAAGGCGACCCTGAAGCTGCGGAACTTGCGGCGCGCGACGATGCGATGATCCTTTTCGATCAAATAAATAGCCATCTCTTCAAAGACTCCTTGATCGGCCAACCACTGGGCGCACTCCTCTCTGCGTCACAGCGTCGTTAACGCTCGTTCGCCCCTCTATAAAGGCCGAAAGTCCCCAGCTCGTTCGGACGGATCGCCAAACTCTGATCGATAGGCGCCATCGGGCGTGGCAGCACTGCGATAGTTCGGTAGAGCTAGGTCGGTAATGACGCTGGCCGATTTCCACCGCACCGATCACCGCAATCTTCTTGCCGTGACGTTGCGGTGCGGCAAAGCAGCGCCGAGTTCAACCGCAGAAATGTGTGTGTTGATCGGACTGGAGTGTGTGAACTTTGCACCACTCGTATATGCCTGCAAATCCGTTGATATAGGTAAAGCCAAGTCTGCCTGAGCCACAAGCCAGTTTGGCAGGGGGCTGGTCATTCTTATCGATATGAAGAATTCAGGAAATTGACGTTGACAGCCACTTGCCTTGTCGCTATAGTTTCAAACTTCACGTCGACATAAGGTCGACTTGAAAGGAGATGAAGATGTACCACAAAACTCCGGCTTCCTCGGCCTGCGCCGCCAGTCCTCGCGTCATTACGCAACTCGTTCAAGCAGCGTTCTGCGCCGGGTACAAGTTCTAAACCAGCTTTTATACATATAAATATGATCAAGATCGTCTGGCTGCTCAAGCGCGCCCCGCATCTGTCGCAACAGGAGTTCGAGCAGTGGTGGCTTGACCGGCACGCACCGGTGGCGCGTACCGCACCACGATTGCGCCGTTACGTGGTGAACCTACCTACCCGGCCCGATGAATTGACCGGCAAGCCCACCACCGAGTGCGACTGGGACGGTGTAGCGGAGCAATGGTTCGACACGGAGGAAGACCTCAACGCAGCTTATGGTCGCTCGGTGTCAACCGAAATCCGCGCCGACACAATGGCTCATGTGGCCCGACTGGAGCGCCTGATCGTGCGCGAGTTGGACATCGCGCCGCAGTCGGCGGAATCGGGTGATGGCCGCTGAGTCAATGAACAGCGGAACCGACTTTGACCTAGTGGTGGTGGGCTCCGGCGCCGCAGGGTTGTCTGCAGCGGTCACTGCGACGCTAGCCGGTGCGCGGGTCCTCGTGATCGAGAAGTCCGAATGGCTGGGCGGAACTTCGGCGATATCCGGGGGTGAAATTTGGGTGCCGATGAGCCAGCAATCGCGCCGCGCGGGCATCGTCGATGATGCTGCTACTGTAGAGCGTTACCTGCGCGCGCTCCTGGGCGCGAACTACGATGCTAACCGCACCAAATCGTTCTTGAGTGCGGCGCCACAGGCTCTTGCAGAACTTGAGGCTGGCAGTCTTCTGCGCTACGAGCTGATGCCGATGTCGGCCGATTACCACTCCGACCTGCCGGGCGCTAGCCAGGGCGGGCGCTCTTTGGCGGCTGTCCCTTTCGACGGGCGTGCACTGGGATCCTGGTTCGCTCGGCTTCGCCCGCCGCTGCGAAACGCACTCATCTTTGGCGGCATCTCGGTATGCACCAAGCTCGACGTTCCGCACCTCATGGCGGCCGGTCGCAGCCCTAGATCAGCCTTTCATGCGGCACGCATGATCGCTGCTGGCTGGCGAGATCGGATCAGTGGCCATGCACGTGGTACGCGCCTGACCAACGGCAATGCATTGATAGGGCGTCTGCTGTGCACCCTGCGTGATCGCGGTGTGCCGGTTTGGACCCAAAGTGAGGTCACAGGTCTGCATCTGAATCAAGGACAGATATGCGGGCTGGACGTGCGCCAGCATGATCGGACGCTGCGCATAAAGGCGCGGCAAGGCGTAGTGCTGGCCACTGGCGGATTTTCGGGCAACCTGCCATTAAAGCGACTGCACTTCGAGCACGTGGCAGCAGGGTGGACACACCATTCGCTGCCGCCACCGACAAACACCGGTGACGGAGCGACGCTGGCTGCCGCGCAGGGGGCCCCGCTGCAAGATCGGGGTACGTCACCAGCAGCCTGGGCACCGGTGTCCCTGCTACCCATGCGCCGCGGCCAAGTTGCGCCCTACCCGCACTTCAGTGACAAGGGTAAGCCTGGCATCATTGCCATCGATGCACAGGGCGAACGATTCGTCAACGAGTCGGATTCCTACCATGTGTTCGTGGCTGCCATGCTGGCCAGTCGCGTGAAGCAGGCTTGGCTCATCGCCGACCATCGCGCTATTCGCCGTTATGGCCTTGGTGCAGTAAGGCCGTTTCCCACGCCCCTGGGAGGCTATCTTCGCAGCGGCTACCTGTTGCGCGGCCGCACCTTGGCTGAACTCGCCGCCCGGATTAGGGTTGACGCCACCCGGCTTGAGCGAACTGTGGAACATTTCAACAAGGGCGCCCTACGCGGTGATGATGTCGAGTTCGATCGCGGAAAGAGCCTCTTCAACCGGCGGTGCGGCGATTCGAACCACCAGCCGAACGCAGCGCTCGCGCCGCTGCTGACGCCACCGTTCTATGCGCTGGCCGTCGAGCCGGGCGACATCGGCACTTTCCTGGGCCTGCACACGGATTCGAATGCCCGGGTGCTCGATGCAGGGGGGCAGCCAATTGCCGGCCTATATGCGGCAGGCAACGACGCGTCAAGCCTATTCGGCGGACATTACCCATCAGCCGGCATCACACTCGGACCTGCGCTGACCTTTGGCTGGCTGGCCGCCCGTCATGCACTGGCTGCAACACCATAGCAAACTACTTCGAAAGCCCAGTGCCATGACAACGCCTTACCCACTACCTGCACTGCTTGACGGCCATGTCGCGCTCATTACCGGCGGCGGTCGAGGCAACGGCAGCGCCATCGCGCAGGGCTTGGCGCAATCGGGAGCCACGGTCGTGGTTGCTGACATCGATGTCACAACGGCCGAATCGACCGCGGCACAGATTCGGCGCGAAGGTGGCCACGCAGTCGCCCTGGCCTGGGATATCAGCGATCCGGAACATGCCGAGCGTGCCTTCGAACAGCTGCAAGAGATGGGCTACGTCGTATCGGTATTGGTAAACAACGCAGCCATCGAAGTGCCGGGGTCAGTCGGCGATGCTGACTACGCCATCGGTTGGCGGCGCTTGCTGAACGTCAACCTTGACGGCACCATGCGCGTCACCGAGGCTTTGCTGCCACAGTTGCGCCAGCGCCGCGGTAGTATCGTGAACATTGTGTCGGTGCAGTGCGTGGTCGCACTGCAGGCGCATGCGTCGGCCTATGCGGTGTCCAAGGCTGCCATTGCGCAGTACACGCGCTCGCTGGCGGTGGAACTGGCGGCGGACGGCGTGCGCGTGAACTCGATCGCGCCGGGGTTTTTCGCTACACCGATGACCGCCGTCACACGCGCCGATCCGGTTCGTCATCGGGCGGCGCTCCAGCGCGTGCCGCTGGCGCGGTTCGGCGAGCCGGATGAATTGGTTGGCCCGGTGGTGTTCCTGTCTTCGGCCATGTCCAGTTACGTCACCGGAGCCATGATCGCGGTCGACGGCGGACTGCTAGCTCTCTGACGCAGCCATAGCCGAGCAACTTGCACTAGACGCCATGACCGACACACCCTTATTCGACGCCACACCGCCGTACCGTACTGCTACGTTGGCGCTCAGTCACGGGCACAACATGTATTTCGAGGAGTCAGGTCGTGCTGACGGACTTCCGGTCATCTACCTGCACGGTGGTCCAGGCGCAGCGATGGAGACCTCAATGCGCCGACTGCACGACCCTGCGGTCTACCGTTTGGTGATGCACGATCAGCGAGGCTGCGGCAAGTCCACGCCTGCCGGTGAGCTGGAACACAACGACACCGCTTTGCTGCTGGAAGACATCGAGCTGTTGCGCGAGTATCTCGGCATCAAGCGCTGGATCGTTGCCGGTGGCTCTTGGGGCACCACCCTGGCGCTCGCTTATGCACAGCGCCATCCAAGTCGCTGCATGGCCCTGGTGCTGCGCGGGGTATTCCTGGGCAGCGAAGCCGAGATGGACTGGTTTGCCAACGGCGTGCCTATGGTTTACCCCGAAGAATGGCAGCAGGCCCTGCAAGGGCGTGCCGCCGGCCCACGTCGTGAGCAACTCACGGCCCTGCAGTTGGCAGTTCTGCACTCAGACGCGGCTGTCGCGCTGCCGGCCGCCTTGGCACTGGCCACCTACGAGTGGATGGCTGCCTCGGTGCAGCCCGACGCCACAGCCATCGCAGCCGAGCTCACACCCAGCTACACCTTGCCCTACCAGCGGGTGTGTTGCCACTATTTCCTGAACCGCTTCTTCCTCGCACCGGGCGAGCTGCTGGCCGGGGTGGAGAAGATCCGTCACATACCGTGCCACATCGTCGCCGGGCGCTTCGACACCATCTGCCCACCCGGCACTGCGTATGCGCTGAAGCGGGCCTGGCCCGAGGCCGAGCTACAGATCATGCCGCTGTCCGGGCACAGCAGCAGCGACCCCCTCATCGCACTGGCGCTGTTCGGAGTGATGAAACGATTGGCCGGGCAATTCGCGGCGCTGGGACGCACGGTATGACAGAAGTCGCGGTCTTCGACCACGTGATCGTTGGCGCCGGGTCGGCCGGTTGTGCCTTGGCTGCTCGTTTGAGCGAGGACCCGTCGGTAACGGTGCTATTGCTCGAAGCGGGCGGCGCTGACGGAACACCGCTGTTCGCCGTGCCTGGCGCGCAGGTCTTCGTCAAGAACTGGCCGCGCTACGCATGGCTGTATGACTGTGAACCCGATGCCTCCCGGCACGGCGTTGCCGACAACTGGCGCCGTGGGCGCATCCTGGGCGGCAGCAGCACGATCAACGGGCTGATCTGGGCCGTCGGTCTGCCAAGTGACTACGAGGCTTGGTCGGCGGCCGGCCTGCATGACTGGTCATGGTCGTCGGTGGTGCCATATTTCCGCCGCTCGGAAACCTACGCCGACGCCTCACCGGCAGAGCGTGGACGCAGCGGGCCCGTGCATGTCGAGCGCTTCCGCAGCCCGCACGCGCTGACGACAGATCTGATCGCGGCCTGCGCTGGCAATGGCATGGCGGCGGTCGAGGACATCAATGCCGTCAACGGCCCTGCGGCAGGCTTTGCGCAGACCAATCAGCGGCGTGGGCTGCGTCAGAGCAGTTCGGCGGCCTATCTGGCACCCGCGCGGCGGCGCGCCAACCTCACCGTCTGGACGCGCGCAAAGGCCGATCACCTCCTTTTTGATGGCCCGCGGGCGGTGGGCATCGAGTTGCGTCGCGAGGGTGTCACGGTGCAGGCCCGCGCGCGCCGCGAAGTCACGGTGTGCGCTGGTGCAATCGCCTCGCCACAGTTGCTGATGCGCTCCGGTATCGGCCCTGCCGAGCACCTGCAAGCGCTCGGACTGCCCGTGCTTGTCGACAGCCCGCAGGTAGGCCGCAACCTGCAGGAACACCCCGAGCTCTACATTGAATACGAAGTCACCACGCCCACCTACACACGCAACCGCACCTGGGCAGGCATGCTTGTTGCCGGCGCTCGCTATGCATGGTCGCGCTCCGGCCCCGCCACCTCCCCTGGCACACACTTGCTGGGTTATGCGCACAGCGGCCAGCAGACCGACGGCCCGCCGGATCTGCTGCTATTCGCTGGCCCCTGGGGCCGACTTGAGGATGAACAGACGTTCACGCGTGGCACACCGGTGTTCTCGCTCTCGCCCTCAGTAGCGCGGCCCCGATCGCGCGGCATTTTGTGCCTGTCGGGTGCGCACCCGGATGCGCCGCCGCGCATCGAGCCGAATCTTCTGGCCGATCCAGGCGATGTCGCCACCCTGGCTGCCGGCGTTCGGCTGGTCGACCGCATTGCGGCGACGGCACCGTTCGCAAAGCATGTCTCGCGTCGGCTGACGCCCGACTTCGATCTTGACGACACGGCTGCGCTTCAACGTTTCATCCGGGACGATGCCAGCATCTGTTACCACGCCAGCGGAACCTGCCGCATGGGCACTGACTCAAGCTCGGTCGTCGATCAGCAGCTGCGCGTTCGCGGTATCGAGGCCTTGCGCGTGGCCGATGCTTCAGTGATGCCGACGATCCCGTCGGGCAATCTCAACGCGCCGACGATCATGATTGCCGAGCGCGCTGCCGATTTCATCCGCAGGGCCGACTGATGCGCTCACTGCTGGCCGATCTGGAGCGCTGGCCGCTGCGCGAGCCGTTTGTGATCTCTCGCCGCGTATTCGTCGACAGCTTGGCGCTGACGGTTCAGATTCGCGAAGGCGATCTGGCCGGGCGGGGCGAATGCGAGCCGCACGAGCACGAGCAGATCATCGGGCTGGAAGCGCACGCCCAATTGCTGCGCCTCGCATGTGATCGGGACTGGCTGGCGACCCTCTCGACCGACAACATTCTCGACCGCCTGCCCAACCAGCCGCTGCGCAATGCTCTTGACTGCGCGCTGTGGGACCTCGCAGCCAAGCGCAGCGGGCAACGGGTGTGGGACCTGCTGGACCTTGGCCAAGGCAACCCGCCAGTGGCCATCGTGCCCACGGTGGGCCTGGCTTCGCCGCAAGACATGGCCCAAGCCGCTTCAGCCCTGCGAGGTGCCAAGGCACTGAAAATCAAACTGGGCGGCTCCGATGGTGCCGACGCCATGAGACTGGAGGCGATCGCCGCAGCCGCGCCAGGCGTCGAACTGCTGGCAGACATCAACGGCGGCTGGACGCCGCGGCAGTTGCGTGAGTTGCTACCCTTGGCGCGTAGATGTGGCGTCAGCGTGATTGAGCAGCCGCTGCCGCCGGGCCAGGATGCCGAACTGCCGCAACCGCCCACTGGCCTGCGCTTCTGCGCCGACGAAAGCTGCACCGATCGCAGCAGCCTGCCGCTGGTGGCGCAGCATTACCAGATGATCAACGTGAAACTCGACAAGACCGGCGGCCTCACCGAGGCACTTGCACTGGTCGATGCCGCGACGGTGCTGGGGCTGCCCTACATGGTGGGTTCGAACGGTGGCACGTCGCTGGCGATGGCACCGCTCTATGTACTGGCGCATGGCGCGGCGCTGGTTGATGCGGGTGCGGGGCATCTGACTGTCGATCGCGAGCCGATGCTGCGGGTAGAACGGAACCACATCTATGCACCAGCCCGAACGCTCTGGGGTTGATGTGAGGGGGCTGACACCTTGCAAGACCCTGTGCTGCACCCGACCATCGCACCGGGATTGGCTATTCATTGATCTACCATCGGAGAACGCATGACCTCAATTCAATCACGACACAATGCAATATGTGCGTCCGCTCGATCGCTTTGGCCAGTAGCGGCTTTGTTAATGTTATGTGCATCCAACCTGCACGCAGCCGATGCACCGACACAAGCGAACGAAGCGTATCCCGCACCGGGCGAGCTGTGCAGACCGGCTGCTTACCGAGCATTTGATTTTGCACGGGGAAACTTCCGCATGGCTGGCACTGACGGGACGCTCGCGGGCCATCTCCGCATGAAGCCGATGCTGATGAACTGCGCGATACGTGGCGACTGGCGCGGCGCCATTGCCGGTCGGGGCGAGTTGACCACTTGGTATGACCGCTTCCAGAAACGCTGGTTTCAGAACTTCATCAATGATGACGGCCACCCGTTGATCATGAGCGGACAGGCTGAAGGCGCTGCCCTGGTGTTCACTGGCGTCAACACTTCCTTTGACGGCCGCGTTGGCCTGCACCGCATGACCTGGTCTCCGCTGCCGCGGGGTGGGCTGCGCCAATTCTGGGAGTTCTCGGAAGACGAGGGCAAGACCTGGAATATCCTGATCGAAGTTCACGGTCAGCCGCTGCGTCCGAGCAAGACAGCCAAAGTCAGCCGATGAACCCCTTCATCCCGCCGAAACCCACCTTCACCGTGCACATCCCGATGCGCGACGGCACTAACCTTGTCGCCGACGTATTCACAGCGCGGCCTGACCTAGCGCAGCCGTTGATTCTCGAGATCACCCCTTACGGCCGCGGTCCAAAGGGGCTGAATTTCGGCAACGAATCCGGCTACTGGATGGCGAATGGCTACGTGCATGTCATCGCGGACTGCCGCGGCAAGGGCGACTCCGAAGGCGAGTTTGCCGCTTGGGTGCACGAAGGCCGAGACTGCCACGACACCATCGAATGGCTGGCGTCGCAGCCCTTCTGCAGTGGCCGCGTCGGTATGCGCGGATCATCTTACACGGGCACCAACCCTTGGTATGCCGCCCGCGAGCAACCGCCGCATCTGCGTGCGATCTCGCCCAGCGCAAGCGCGGCTGGCGGCATCGAGGACATCAGCTGGCTGGGTGGCATCTGGTCGTTCGAGCATTCGTTGACCTGGGGCTCGCGCCAGCGTGATGGCGCCCTGTTCTTCACCGAACCACCCGACTGGTGGACGCTGCTTGAGCAGCGTCCACTTTTGAGTGTGGACGAGCGGCTTACCGGACAGATGCAGCCGGTGTACCGGGCATTCGGCGAGCACCGACTTCGCGACGAATATGTGCGCTCGATCGAAATGTCCTCTGATGACTACCGTCGCATCGGCATCCCGACCCTAGCCTTCACGGGCTGGCAGGACGGCTGTTTGGGCGGCACGATCAAGCATTTCGTGCAGGCACGGTCTCACTCGCCGGCACGTGATCGGCAATATCTGCTGATCGGCCCCTGGAACCATCACGGCGCTCCGGATGGCGGTTACGACTACGGCCTGACGCCCATCAACCCGCTGGACGACCTGCACATCCCTGCAAATGGTTTTGTGGTGGCGCGCGAACTCGTGCGCGCTTTCTTTGACGAACACCTGAAGGAGCAAGGTCGCTTCGAGCAATCTCTGGTCAAACTCTTTCTCACCGGTGAAAACACCTGGATCGAGGCCGCCGACTATCCACTACCTCAGGCACAACCACGCTCGCTGTATCTGCACAGCCAGGGTCGGGCCAACAGACTGGGCGGGGATGGCGTCCTGTCCTGGGAAAAGCCATCTACTGAGCCGACTGACAGCTATGTGCACGATCCTCGTGACCCCGTGCCCTCGGACCTGCCCGGTAGCGATGGCCGCCCACGAACCCTACGTGAGTGGCCGTGCGACCTCGCACCCTTGCTCAATCGCGATGACATGCTGGTCTACCAGACCGCGCCGCTGACCGAAGCATTGCGGGTAGCAGGCGATGTCAAGGTCTGGCTGCAGGTGTCCACCGATGCGCTGGATGCCGACTTTTTCTGCCGACTCGAAGACGTGGCTTCCGACGGCCGCGGTATGCGGTTGGGATCGCATGGTGCAGGTCGCCAGCGCATGGGCGGGCGGAACGGCATCGAGTACGACGTGCCGGTCAGCCCGGGCTTGGTCATAGAGCTGTGCGTCAACCTGCTCGGCATCGGCCACACCTTCCTGCCCGGCCACCGCGTACGGCTGAGCGTGTGCAGCAGCGCCTACCCCGAGACTTTTCCTAATCCGGGCAATGGGGAGCCCGTGACAACCAACATCGACCCACCGCGCAAGGCCATACAGCGCGTATGGCACGACTCGACCCACCCATCCCGCATCGAGTTGCCAACACTTCCGCCAACATGACGCGCCACAACAGCACAAGGATGCAAACATGACCACGGAAAAGCCCTTGAACATATGGCAGATGGCGGCCTTCGGTGCACCGTCGATGCTACTGTTCATTTACCGTGCCGCGGCCTATATGCTGCCGGCCTTGTATGCCGAACGCTTTAAGTTTGACCTGGCCGAGCTCGCGGGGATCCTGCTGGTGATGCGCACGGCCGAAGTGTTGTTGCAGGTGCCGGCCGGCGTGCTCTCAGACGCCACCCGTCATGCCCGCTGGGGCCGCAAGCCGCTGGTAATGGCCGGCCTCGTGCTCGGCGGCATCGCCACATGTTTTGTCTACACGCCGTCGGACACCGCCGGCTTGGTGTACTTCACCGGCTGGCTGTGCTTGGCGACCATCGCCGGCTCGCTGACAGAAGTAGCTTACGGTGCCTGGTCGACCGAAATCACCGACGACTACCACGAGCGCGGACGCTGCGCGAGCTACCAGACCTGGGCCTCTCTGGCCGGCAAGGAGTTGTATTCGGTGGTGCCGCTGCTGGGTGTGCTGTCCAGCGAACGTATCACCTTCGAGTCGCTTCAGCTCACGGCCTGGATCCTGGCGGCGCTGGTGCCAGTCATTTGCCTGTGGAGCTGGTCATGGGCACCGGCAGGCCGCACAGCCACACGCATCGAGAGGGTGAGCCTGCGCCAGATGCTCGGCTTGGTGATCGACAACAAGCCGCTGCAGCGGGTGGTACTGGCGATGGCGCTGTGGGAGCTGGGCATCGGTTTCATGGCGGGCCTCGATTTCCTGCGCATCGACTCCTATTTGAAAGCGGGCGAGGCTATCCCGTTGCAAGGCCTGTTCGGAGTATGGGCCGCCATGGGAGGCCTGATCGGCCTGCAATGGGTGTTGCGACGCCAGGAAAAGCACCGCATCTGGGCACTGTCGATGGCTGCAGCGGCAGCAATGTTGCTGACCCAGCTGGTGTTGGTGCCTGGTATGGCCGGCTTGGTGCCGATCCTGGTAGTGCTGTCGATGGTGTTCACCGCCACCGTGGCGGGCGCGATGGTGGTTCCGATGTCGCTGGCGGGGGATCTGTCCGACTACGAAGGTTTGCGTACCGGCAATCGAGCAGCAGGCCCACTGGTGGCCGTGACGCAGATGACGCTGAAACTTACCGGTGGCGTGGCTGCCGCCAGCGGCCTGTGGTTGGTCAGCCTGTTCGGCTTCGAGCCCGGCCAGCCGAGTTATGCCGCGCTGCAGGCCTTCGGCATACAGTTCGTCAATCTGGCCTTGCCGGCTCTGGCGATGGGCGTGGCCGCCGCGATCGCTTGGAAATACCCGATCACCGCTCGGCGGCACAAAGCCATCGTCCGTGCCCTGGACCGCAAGGCCCGACGCACTGCATCTTACGAAAGCTTTACACCATGACCAACTCAAGCGAAGCCCCCCGCACCCTGGCGTATTGGCAGCGGGCTGCGGCCACGCTGCGGATCGACACACGTCCGGTGATCGGTGGGCAGCGGGTTGAGCCGCTGACAACAGAGACGTTCCAATCCGTGCACCCGCATGATGGCCGCGTGGTTGCTACCTATCCGGCTTGCGGCATGGCCGAGATCGACCTAGCGGTCGCCGCCGCCCGCAAGGCCTTCGAGGCGGGCTGCTGGTCCGGCTTGGCACCTGCAGAGCGCACGCGCGTGATGCACCGGCTGGGCGACCTGCTGCGGCAACATGGCGACGAGTTGGCTTTGATGGATTCCCTGGAAATGGGCATGCCCATTGCGCAGGCGCTGGGCGACATCGACGAGTCTATCGACGGCTTGCGGGCGCTGGCCGAACTGGCGTCGCAGCTGACCGACTTGGTATTGCCCAGCGCGCCTCACGCGCTTGCGTTGAACCTGCGGGTGCCGCATGGCGTGGTCGGTGCCATCACGCCCTGGAACTTTCCGTTGTACGTCGCCTTGTCAAAGGTGGCGCCTGCGTTGGCGATGGGTAACTCGCTGGTGCTCAAGCCTTCGGAGCTGGCATCGCTGAGCTGCCTGCGCTTGGCGGAGCTGGCCCTGGAGGCTGGCCTGCCGCCGGGTGTCTTCAATGTCGTGCCGGGCCGTGGCCTGCCTGCCGGGCAAGCCCTGGCGCGACATATGGACGTGGACTGCCTGACCTTCACAGGCTCCACGGCAACGGGGCTGCAATTGCTGCAGGATGCAGGCCGTTCCAACCTCAAAGTGACCCTGCTGGAGTGCGGCGGCAAGTCGCCGCAACTTGTGTTCGATGATCTCGATGACATGGACACGCTGGCCGATACGCTGGTGCAGGGCTTTGCCTGGAACAGCGGCCAAGTCTGCGTGGCCGGCACGCGCATCCTGGTGGCCCAGCATCTTTTCGATCGCCTAGCAGAAGCCCTCGCAGAACGCGTAGGTACCTGTCTGACGGGCGATCCGCTCGATCCAACGACCACGCACGGGCCACTGGCCAGCCGGGGCCAGTTCGAGCGGGTGACGCACCTGCTTGCGCAGGCGCACAAGCAGGGTGCGAGGGTCCTGGCCAGGGGCCAGGTCGCGTCGGCTGCGCAGGGTTGCCACTTAGGTGCCACGTTGCTTGCCGATGTTGCTTCGGACCACATCGTGATGCAGGACGAGGTGTTCGGTCCGGTGGCCGGCCTGATGCCGTTCGCCGACGTAGACCAGGCGCTCGCACTGGCCAACGCCACCCGCTACGGCCTGTTTGCGACCGTGTGGACGCGCGACCTGCCACTGGCCCATCGTTTCGCGCGCCGGCTGCGTGCAGGTTCGGTGGTCGTCAACGCGGTGGCCAGTCCCCGGACTGCGCACGTGCGCGGCAGTGGCGCCGAGCCGGTGGGCCTTTCGGGCTACGGTATCGAAGGTGGTGCTGCGGGGCTGCGTGCCTACACGCGTCAGCGCAGCGTGCAATTCAACCTCGGCTGATCGATTCAAGGAGACACGACGATGGTCGAGACCCCCTGGCAATATCCGAAGCGTATCCTGGTTTTTGGAGATTCCAACAGCTGGGGCTACGTCGCCGCAGTAGGAAAGGGTGCGCCTACCCGCTTGAATGATGCGCTGCGCTGGCCCGGTATTCTGCAGTCCGAACTCGGCGATGAAATCACGGTCTTGGTCGACGCCCTGTGCGGGCGCCTGAGCGATGTCGACGCCGGGCCTGCACCACCGGACGAAGGCCCCGATGTCGAGCCATCAATGTTCAACGGCCTGCGGCATGCAGTGGTCGCAGGTGCCAGCCAAAGCCCGCTTCACCTGGTGATCGTCATGCTGGGCACCAACGATGTGGGCGCCGCACCGGCACGCGACGCAAGCGCAATTGCCGCTGGTGTGGCCAAAGTCGCGCAGGCGCTCGTTCAGGGTGCAGGTGTTTTCGTGCCCGGGGTACGGCCCCGCGTACTGCTGGTCGCTCCGCCGCCGCTGGGTGGGCCGCGCGAACCGGCAGACGCGCCGGCCTTCTGGGCCGCCGCATGGGAAAAATCACGCCAACTGGCACCGGCCATTGCGCAAGTGGCTTTCCAGGCAGGCTTCGACTTCTTCGATGCTGGAGGCGCCATCGCGACCGATGGGGCGGATCATGTCCATCTGACGGAAGTGAACCACGCAACGCTGGGGCTGGCATTGGTGCCGATCGTCAGGCAGCTCTGCAAGGCTTGATGGTGCTCGCAGCGAACCACACAAACCTAGTGAGGCAAGCCCATGGCCGCTGAAGGCAGCACTGTCAAAGCTTCCGCCTTGTCCGACTTGCGCGCAGCCCTTGCAACTGCCGTCGGTGACCAGTGCATCAGTCTGGACCCAGGGGTGGGTCAGGCACATGCCGGCGACTGGAGTGAAGCTCCGCGGCAATGTCCAGGGCTCGTGATCTTCCCGAAGACACCCGAGCAGGTGGCTGCCGCACTTCAAGTGTTGCATCAGCGGCGACAGGCCGTGGTTATCCAGGGCGGGCTGACGGGTCTGGCGGGGGGCGCAACACCGCAGCTTGGCGAAGTGGCTCTATCGCTGGCCAAGTTGAACCAGATCGAGCATCTCGACGCGGTTGGCGGCACCGTCACCGTTCAGGCCGGCGTGACGCTTGAGCAGCTTCAAACGCACGTTGAGGCCGAGAACTGGTTCTTCCCACTGGACCTGGGTGCACGGGGCTCTTGCCAACTGGGAGGCAACGCTGCCACCAACGCCGGCGGCAACCGTGTGTTGCGCTTCGGAACGATGCGCGATCTGGTCCTCGGCATCGAAGTGGCGCTGGCGGATGGCCGCTTGATGACGATGCTGAACCCGTTGACCAAGAACACCACAGGCATCGACCTGAAACACTTGTTCATCGGGGCGGAAGGTTCTCTCGGCGTGATCACTCGGATGGTGCTCAAACTCTCGCCACAGCCCTCGTCAACCCACACCGCCTTGTGCGCCTTGGATTCGTTCGAATCGGCGACCAAGTTGCTCAAATTCTTGCGTGCCGCGCTCCCGACCCTGTCGGCCTTCGAGCTGATGTGGGACGATTTCATGGACGCTGCCGTGCAGGGTCTTCAACGGTCACCACCGTTCTCGCAGGTCTACCCGTTGTATGTACTCGTCGAAACGCTCGGCACGTCCGAGGCCAACGACCTCGAACTGCTGGAGCGGGCGTTGGAGCGGGCGCTGGAAACAGAACTCCTGTGCGACGTGATCGTGGCGCAATCGCTCGACGAAGCCCAGCGCCTGTGGGCCTACCGCGAATCGATCGGGGAGATGCTTGCGCAGTTGAAACCGCATGCGGCCTTCGACGTCGGCATTCCCATGCCGGCCATGGCAAGATTCGTAGCGGCCACGCGCAGCGCGCTTCAACAACGATTCCCCGAGCAATCGCATCTCTTCTTCGGCCACATCGGCGATGGCAACCTCCATGTGCTGTCGGGGCCCTACCCGAGCGCGGAGGCCGTTCACCAAGTTGAGTGCATCGTCTATGCGGCCGCGAGCGCGGCCGGCGGCTGCATATCGGCGGAACACGGGATCGGCGTGATCAAGAAAGAGTTCCTGCACTTGAGCCGCTCCTCGGTGGAAATCGAGCTTATGCGTAATCTCAAGCACTTGCTTGACCCTGCGCAGATACTTAACTCTGGACGCGTGTTTGATGCCAAAGTTGCATCGGATACCTGACTTGCAGCGCTGTACAGACCTCAGACGTGACCATCCATAGCGCTGATAGCCGAACCCGAGTCCCTTGAATCGCAAGATACTGAATGGCGTGGACGTTGTGCTGTGCAGCATCCGTCAACAGGTCTTCGGCCCCCTATGCTTCACCGAGCATGGCATCGACCCAATGAAGTACCAAGTGGTGGTTGTGAAGTCGACGCAGCACTTCCAGGCGGGCTTTGCGCCGCTGGCTAGTAGCATAGTCTACTGCGACGCACCAGGCACAACCACCAATGACTTCCGCACCTTGCCTTATCGCAACGCGCGACGCCCGGTCTACCCGCTCGACGCGGACTCGGGCCTGTGCGTCCAGATTTGGCCCATCAACTCAGCATCGACGACCTGCCCCATCAGATTTGCGCTGCCAAGTGCAGCCCGGCCAGATAGCCAAACGTCAGAGCGGGTCCGATCGTAATACCCGCGCCGGAGTATTCCCCGCCGAACACGCTGGCCATGTCGCTACCGCAGGCGTACAGGCCTCTCAGGGGTTGGTTGTTTTCGTCTAGCACCTGAGCATGGACATTGGTGGACAGGCCAGCAAAGGTGCCCAGGTCACTGGCAATCACCTTTAGCGCATAGAACGGTCCCGTCTCAATAGGTGCCACACAACAGTTCTGACCTCTCGAGGCATCACCTCCAAAGCGGTTGTAGACGTTATCGCCACGACCAAATGCAGGGTCGCGGCCGTCGCGAGCAGGTCCGTTGAAATGGTCTACCGTGTCGGACAAAGCGCCTTCTGGAACACCGATCTTGCGGGCTAACTCCGAGATCGAAGCGGCCTGCGTCACATAGCCCGACCGAATGTGCGGCGCTAGCCGCCCCGGCGCCGGCGGCGCCACACCGATGCCGTAGCGGCGCACGGCGGGATGGTCTGCAACGATCCAAGCGTAAGCCTGATCGCTACCATTAAAGTTGCGCAGCAATGCATTGATGAAGTCGTGATACGAGTCTGACTCGTTAACAAAGCGCTTGCCGTGGGGGTCAACGGCAATAAACCCTGGCTTGTTGCGGTCCAGGAAGTGGGGGTACATATGGCGCTGGTTGGTGCTATCGATCATGGTCGACGCGGGCGTCCAGGCGGCAGGCTGCTGCCCACGCACCAACTGGCCACCCAAGGCCATGGCAGCTGCGATGCCATCACCCGAGTTTTCGGCCGGCGCCATGGACAGATGCGGTTGGCCGGCAGCCACATGGGTGTAGGTCTTTGGCTGCAAGGTAGCACTATGCGGGAAGCCACCGCAGGCCAGCACAACCCCCTTGCGGGCCCGGATCAGGTGCTCACCGGCTGACGAGCCTACCCAGGCGCCTGTGATGTCGCGGTCAGCTGCCTCCAAACGCAGCAAGGGCGTCTGCAAGTGCAGGACAACGCCGCGCTCCAGCGCCGACAAGGTCAGCGCCGCGACCAGCGCATTGCCGTTGGTCAAACGTGTACCTCGCTGGTATCGCATTCGGTCCCATCCATAGCGAGCCACCAGCTTGGTCACATGCCACATCGAGGCAACTGAGCGAGTCATGGCCATGAAGTGGGGCACGTCGCCACGTGCAATGCTCAGCCCACCCCAAAGCATGGTGGTGGGTAGCGGCCAGCGCAGCCGGCTAAACCAGGGTCCGAGGCGCGTGCCTTCGAAGGCGAGCGGTGCCAGCGAACGCCCACCTTGACTCGCGCCGGGCGCCAGCGGGTGGTAGTCCGGCCAAGCCGGAGCTAGCACGAAGCGGGCGTGACTATGCGATTCCAGATAGGCCAGTGCCTTCGACGCCTGCTGCGCAAATGTGCGCGCCTTGGCTTCGTCGAATGCCGGGCCGGCTTCATGGCGGATGTACTGGACCACCCGGTCTTCGGAGTCCTCGATGCCCACCTCGCGCGCCTGCCGGCTGCAGGGAATCCACGCCACGCCGGCTGAGTAGGCGGTGGTGCCACCAAAGACATCGGCCTTCTCGACGATGGCCACGTTCAGGCCGGCATCCGCCGCCGTGATTGCTGCTGCCAGACCGGCGGCTCCACTACCGATCACCAGCACATCCACCTCCGTCGATAGTTTGCCGACGACACTCTTAGCTGTTTGCGTATTCATAATTTCACAGAGACAGCAGCCCGCCGTCGACGGGAAGGACTGCGCCGTTGATGTAGGACGCCTCGGGAGACGCGAGAAAGAGAATTGCAGCGGCCACTTCAGAGGCTTCGCCGACGCGGCCCATCGGTGTGCGGGCTTCAAAAAACGCCTGTAGCTCGGGTCGCTGGCGCGCTGGCGCCGTCAATGGGGTGGCGATGACACCGGGCGCGACGGCATTGACGCGCATCCCGCGGGACGCCAGTTCCACAGCCAGGGACCGCGTGAGTTGAACGATCGCCCCTTTGGAGGCGCAGTAGGCCGACATAGAGGGTCGCAGCGCAATTAATGACTGAACCGACGCCACGTTAACAATGGCGCCGCGCGCCGCCGCCAATTGGGCCAGGAAACTCCGGCAGACGTGGAGCGTGCCGTCAACGTTGATGCGCATGACCCGATCCCACCCAGTGAGGTAGTCGTCGCTGTCGATCGCTGCGCGCGCCACCACCCCCGCGTTGTTGACCAGCACCGCCGCGCCACCGCTCTCGCGCTGCACGAGCTCCGCCGCGTGGGCAGTGGACGCCGGGTCGGCGATGTCCCAGTGCATTGCACGTGCGTGCCCGCCTTGCGCACGAATGGCCCGGCATGCGGCGTCGATCGCATCGGCATCCACGTCTCCAGCAAACACCTGTGCGCCCTCGGCCGCGAACCCTTGAGCCACCGCCAGGCCGATGCCTTGTGCGGCACCGGTGACCACCACGGTACGGCCGGCAAAACGTGAACGGTTCATTGGACTCCTCCATGCAGCGATGTGGTTAGGGGCCGCGCGGCGCCCAGCGGCAGTACCAGTCTTGATGCCGATGAACTATGCATGATGGAATTATTGCATACGAATCATTTTTGTGTACAGTATGTCGACTAGTTTTGTATTTTCAATTTGCGATATACCGCCACCTTTAACGAATAGGGGAACGAGCATGCATGTTGTTGTGATGGGTGCGGGCCTCATGGGCGTTTGCACGGCCTACCGCCTAAGTCAGCTGGGCGCCGAGGTCACTGTGGTCGACCGCGCGAGCGGCCCGGGTCTGGGCACCAGTTACGCCAATGGCGGATTGCTGCACGCCAGCTTGGTGCAACCCTGGAACTCACCCGAGGTACTGGGCCAACTGTTGCGTTCAATTGGGCGGCATGATGCGCCTATGGTCCTGAGGCTGAAGGCACTGCCCTCACTGACCGGGTGGGGCCTGCGTTTTCTGGCCGAATCACGCGAAGACCGTTATCGCCGAAATGCATTGGCGAACCTGGCGCTGGCCCTGCATACCCGCACATTGATGGCGCAATGGCGCTCGGACTTGGATCTGATCTACGGCGCACAGACCTGCGGCGTGGCGATGATCTACCGTGATAGCGACGCACTGACGCGCGGAGAGCACGAAGCGGCGCTGCTGGCGCCGCATGAAGTGAACAGCGAGCGCCTGGACCGGCGACAACTGCTGGAGCTCGAGCCCGCATTGGGGCCTGTAAGCGCTAACCTGGCCGGTGCTGTCTACTACCCGCAAGATGAGCGCGGAGACGCCCATCAGTTCTGCCGAGAGATGCGCCGCGTGTGTGAGGCGCGCGGCGTACGCTTTCGTTTTGGGCAGACTCTGGCTGCACTCACGCTTGCCCCCGGGGCGGACTCCACGGTTCGATCGGTGCGGCTCGGTGAAGAGAACATTGGGTGCGACGCCATCGTAGTTGCTGCTGGCAGCGATAGCAGACATCTGGTCGCACCCTTAGGTCTGGATTTGCCTATGCGCCCTGCGAAAGGGTACTCGGTGACACTGCCGCGGCCGGCCGGATTTCTGACGCCACGTGTGCCTATTGCCGACGCCGACTTACATATCGGTTTTGTGCCTATCGGGGACGACCGCTTGCGAGCCGTTGGCACTGCGGAGTTTGCTGGCGACGATGTGCATGTGACGCCTTCACGCGTGGCGTATCTGGAGGCCAAGGCACATGAGTTGTTTCCGCGCGTAATGGACGCGACATGCCCGGAACAGCGTCAGGCCTGGGCGGGGCTGAGGCCCATGTGTGCCGACGGCGTGCCGCTACTGGGCTCGACGCCAATGGCCAACGTATTTCTTTGCACGGGTCACGGCCACCTAGGGTGGACCTTGGCGGCGGGCTCCGGGGACGTGGTGGCCCGGTCGGTATTGGGTACAGACGAAGCCCTCTCGGCGGCACCGTACGCGCTGTCGAGATTCAGCAGATAGCCACTGGCAGATGTTGGAACATTTCCCGTTTAGACCTAGCCACACAAACCTGACGGGGCCTGGTATGTGTACATGGCCCCTGTCTGGCCCCCATTTCCTATGCGCTAGTGGATGCCGCCGCCGAGCGACCAGCAAGGTACCCATAAACCAAGGCGGCGCCCACTGTAATGCCGGCGGCAGGGTAGCTGCCCCCCATAAAGCTCGCTGCATCGTTGCCGACCGCGTAGAGCGCTGAGATGGGATTCCCGTGGGTGTCATTGACTTGCCCCTGTGGTCCAGTTGACAGCCCAACAAATGTGCCAATGTCGCCCGGCCATATACGCACTGCATGGAAGGGCCCGTGTTTCAACGGCCCTATGCATGGGTTGGGTGTACAGGAAGGATCACCATTGGCCTGATCGTAAGGATCGTTGCCGCGGCCGAAATCTGTATCAACCCCGCAATGGGCCATGGCGTTGAAATGCGCTACCGTGTATTCGAGTGTTTTCATCGGCACTTTGATGCGGACAGCGAGTTCCGCAATGGTGGGCGCGGATGCCAGATATCCCGAACGTTGCCAGGAACCCAATGGCATGGGGGCAGGTGGAGCCGCACCCAGCCCATAACGCCGCTGAGCCCTCTGGTCGGCAATCAGCCAGAAGGCGGGCTCGTCGGTGTCGGTGCCACTGACACCGAGCATGGAATGAACGAAATCGTGGTACGAAGCCGCTTCGTTAGTAAAGCGACGTCCATCCTGGGTGATAGCAATGATGCCGGGTTTGGCACGGTCGATGTAGTGCGGAAAGCCAACGCGGGTGCCATCGCGCTGAGGCACCAGAGGTACGGGCGTCCAGGCTGCGGGGCGCGACAGACCGGTGCGCAAGGCAGCGCCCACCGCTTCTGCAAGAGCAAGGCCATTGCCCGTGTTGGTGGATGGCGCCAAGGTGTGGTGAGTCCGGCCCTGGTGGACATGCGGATAGAAACGCTCCCGAAGTCGGGAGGCACCGGGAAAGCCTCCGCATGCCAGAACCACTCCACAGCGTGCGCGGTAGCGCACCGTGCGCCCCTGGATGTTGACCACTGCACCAGAGACCCTGGGCACACTCTGATCACTCAGCGTTAACGATGCGACCCGCGCTCCCGTCAGCACCTGAACGTTGCGCTTTTTGGCTGCTGCCCAGAGTGCGGCGATTAAGCCGTTGCCGTTAGCAAGCCGCAGCCCGCGAGGGTGACCCGCCATACGTTCCAGCCAATAGCGGGCGACCAAGCCAAGTACCTTCCATGTCGACTTCACAGACCTGCCGACGTTGAAAAAGTGCAGGAGATCTTCACCGGCGATGGTCATTCCCCCCCAGAGCATGGTGGTGGGTAATGGCATGCGCAAGCGCTTGAGGTCCGCACCCAGAATGCGGCCGTCAACAATGCCCGCCTTTAGCGCACGCATTCCGCGGGTCGCTCCCGGGAACTGTTGGTGGTAGTCGATGGAGCCGGTTGCAAGCACGTAGCGAACCCCCATCTCCTGCTCGGCGAATGCCAGTGCTTCCGCTGCGTGGTGAGCGTAGGCACTTGCCTGTTCCGGAACAAAGGCGGTTCCCGCTGCTGCCTCAATGTAGGCTATCGCGGCCTCTGGCGAGTCATGCAAACCCGCCTCTTTAGCTTGTCGATTACCGGGAATCCAGACCATGCCCTCGGAAAGCGCCGTCGTGCCTCCGACCGTATCGGTTTTCTCCAGCACCACGACCTTCAAGCCCGCTTGGGCTGCAGACAGCGCAGCCATGAAACCCGCAGCCCCGGAGCCGACCACCAGAAGATCGCATTCCACCGCCTGTACAGATGTATCAGCGTCGCCCATGATTCAAACTTTGGGCAGCGCGTTCTTCGCGTTGCCGAAGTAGGCCAAACCGGTACTGAGCAGGCCACCATCGACGTACAGGGTTTGCCCCGTCGTCCAGGTGGACTCTCCCAAGAACTGCACCGCACGCGCAATCTCATCCGCCTGACCAAAGCGATTCAAGGGCAAGCGCTCCAAGTCGTGTCGCATAACTTCGGGATCGATGCGCGTCTTGGCCATGGACTGTCCATCGGCTGCTGGTGGCGCTTCAATAATGCCAGGGCCCACGCCATTGACAAGCACTCCATAAGGAGCCAACTCCACTGCCAAACTCTGCACCAGTGATGCCTGTGCGCCTTTGGTCACACAGTAGGCCAACTCCCCAGCCCAGCCTTGCGCGGCCGCTACGGACGTAAC
The DNA here is from genome assembly GCA_020048895.1 of Rhodoferax sp. GTDB lineage: Bacteria > Pseudomonadota > Gammaproteobacteria > Burkholderiales > Burkholderiaceae_C > Allorhodoferax. The sequence goes on from JAIFLV010000047.1 coordinate 29,002, forward strand.
GATGACGATGCGTCCCGCACCGGCTTTTGCCATACGTTTGGATGCCGCTTGGCATGCCAGTGTGGTGCCGATGACGTTGATCTCCAGCATGCGGCGCAGGCTTTCAGCGTCCAATTCAAAGAATGGCGCGGCCTTGCTAATCGCTGCACAGCACACCAATACATCGGGTGCTGCCCCTTCAAAAGCGGTATCAACGGCGTCGAAGGATTGGGCAATTGCGGTCGGATCGGCAAGGTCAACGGGAACCCAGCGGGCACGACCACCACACAGTTCTTGTGTGCGTGCTCCATCGGCACGGTCCAAGTTGATTACATCGGCGCCGTTCCCGGCAAAGGCTCGGCCAATCGCCTGGCCAATTCCGTTGGAGGCCCCGGTAATCACAACGCGTTGCGGTACGCCTTTTTTCATGACTGAACTCGCTTTACACATGCGATGGGGCGCTCTGTAACCACCATGCGCGCGAAGCGGCTGGTATGTGCCAAGGTGTCTGCGCGTGTGGGACTCGGCTTCAAGGAGTAGGCGGCCTCGTAGGCCTCCACGCTCTCGAACCATTGCTCCGCCACACCGTCCCAATCAAAACCGTCAGGTGCTGCTGCAGGCAAACCCGAGTCCGCGGTGCGAACGTTCACCACATATCGGCTCAGATGTGGCGACTGATGGTGCGCCACGTCAAGTGCGTGCTCCTCGACCCACCAGCGCGTGAATTCCTCCAGAGAAAGGTGTTCCGCACGTTTGAGAAACCACATAACTTTGATCATCTTGTCACCTGTAACATCTAAAGAATTGTTAGTATACAACTCGTCGACAAGATTGCAAATTATAGGAGTACCGCCTCGGGTGAGGGCGGCATAGCCCGCGCCAGGGCAGCTCTAACGGGTCCGAGGCTCTTATCCAAGTCGTTCTGATCAGTCGGCTTGATAAAGGCGGGTTGTTTCCGTGCCTTGATCCACTGCAATCGCTGGGTACACGTCAACTCAACTGAGCCATCCATGACGCTGCAGACTTGGCAAAGATCGACAAACACCGCCCCACTCAGCCATCCTGGCGATCCCTCAGCTGCTCAGATGTGGTCGTGGCTGCTGAATCGGCAGCGCGCAATGTCCACCATCACGACTAACCGCGTTTGCACGAACGGCTGACCACAAACCTGACAATCAACGACCGATGACGGCTTCACGCAGTTTTGTCGCGTGGTACCGGTCCATTAGCCATTGGTCGTTCGTCTTAACGAAAACAACCGTCTCGAGGAAGTCAAGCTCGAGTTTCGTACCGTCCCGCTGCCCGAATACCTCGAAATTTCGGTGGGTGCACCACGCGACATTACCATGCACCTTGATGTTGTGATCGCTCAGCTTTGCAGAGAAAGAAAATGCGTCCCCAAGCTCATCCATCTCCGCTGTAAGCATCTGCACTAGGTCCGTACCACTAAGGAGTGTGTCATGTTCTACAACCACGAACGTGTCGGTCATCAGTGCAGCAAAGGCTCGCATGTCTTTGTTTGCCATTGCGGTGTACCAAGCATCAAGGACGTTAGCGATCTCCTTGCCATCCATTTCTTTGTTATCCATAGTGATTATTTCCTCATTTCATGCGTCAAAGCGGCAACCTTGCAGAGATCTGCGGATCTTGCGTTTTTTAGCGAAACAATTCCCGCTACTGGACTCCAGAGTTAGCGGCTAGATAAATACGGGGGAGACGTCACCACCATCATCGGTAAACTTTGTTTCAACGCAAACTATTTCCGTATTCGGTGCAATCGCAATCAAGCAGCGACACCTTCGATAACGCCGCGCCGCACTTGGTCGCGTTCCATGGATTCGAACAGTGCCTTGAAGTTGCCTTCACCAAAGCCCTCGTCGCCTTTGCGCTGGATGAACTCGAAGAACACCGGACCGAGCAGGGTTTGCGAAAAAATCTGCAACAGCAGTCGTTTGCTACCGCCGTCGGTGGATCCGTCCAGCAAGATGCCGCGCATCTGCAGGTCGCTGACCTTCTCGCCGTGCCCGGGCAAGCGCTCACCCAGCATTTCGTAGTAGGTCGCACTGGGTGCGGTCATCAGCGGAACGCCGGCGGCGCGCAGCTTGTCTAGGGAGTCGAGCAGGTTGTCGGTGAGCAAGGCAATATGCTGGATGCCCTCGCCGTTGTACTGCATCAGGAACTCTTCGATCTGGCCGCCGCTGCCCTTGGCTTCTTCGTTCAGGGGGATGCGAATCTTGCCATCGGGCGCGGTCATGGCGCGCGAGGTCAGGCCGGTGTATTCGCCTTTGATGTCGAAGTAGCGGATCTCGCGGAAGTTAAAGATGCGCTCGTAGAAGCTGCCCCAAAAAGCCATGCGCCCGCGGTAGACGTTGTGCGTGAGGTGGTCGATGATCTTGAAACCGTAGCCCACGGGGTGGCGGTTCACGCCCTCAATGAACTCGAAGTCGATGTCGTAGATGCTCTTGCCATCTTCAAAACGGTCAATCAGGTACAGCGGCGCGCCGCCAATGCCCTTGATGGCCGGCAGGCGCAACTCCATCGGCCCGGTGGGGATTTCGACAGGCTGCGCTCCTTGTTCCAGCGCACGGTTATAGGCCTTGTGCGAGTCCTTCACACGGAAAGCCATGCTGCAGGCGCCGGGTCCGTGCTCGGCCGCAAAGTAAGCGGCGTGGCTCTTGGGTTCGCGGTTGACGATGAAGTTGATGTCGCCCTGCCGGTACAGGTCCACATCCTTCGAGCGGTGTTTGGCGACCAGAGTGAAGCCTAGCTGTTGTAACAGGGGTTCGATTACACCTGGATTGGGCGCGGCGAATTCGACGAATTCGAATCCCATCAGCCCCATCGGGTTGTCAAACAAATCGGTCATATGTGTCTCCTAGTAATTGATCAGGCGAAATCGGGTTGGTTTTCGGGGGCGGCGGCGGCAAAGGCACTCAGACAGCGGCAGTGGGCGTCGATGCGCACCAGGGTCGGAAAGGCATCAATGGGCGTGCTGAAGCGCCTCGCATTGGCCATCTGGGGAATGAGGCAGCAGTCGGCCAGCGTTGGTTGGTCGCCAAAGCAGAAGTTGCCGCTGAATGGGGACAGCAGGATCTCCAGAGCTTCGAGCCCGCGAGTGACCCAGTGGCGGTACCAAGTGGCGCGTGTGGCCTCGTCCTGCTGCAGCGTGTCTTCCAGGTACTGCAGCACGCGCAGGTTGTTCAATGGGTGGATGTCGCAGGCAATGGTTTGCAATACAGCGCGCACTTGGGCCCGTTGAGCGTGGTCCGTGGGCAACAGGGCGGGTGTGGGGTAGGCTTCTTCCAAGTATTCCAGTATGGCCACGGATTGCCCCAGCGTCAGATCCTCGTCCACCAGCGTGGGAACCAGTCCAGACGGGTTGAGCACGCGGTACTGGCTGGAATGCTGTTCGCCGCCATTGCGCAGCAGGTGCACGGGAATGGTGTCAAACGCGAGTCCCTTGAGATGCATGGCAATGCGCACGCGGTAGGCCGCCGAGCTGCGGAAATAGCTGTAGAGCTGGCGCATGCTTAAGACTCCACGGCAACGCGGGACGGCAGTACGGTGCCGACTACTGTGCCAAAGCCAATGCGCGCCGCCCCTTCTTTGGCACAGTGGGCCCGGAACACCACGGTGTCGTGGTCTTCGAGGAAACTGCGCTTTTCGCCATTGGCCAGGGTCAGCGGCTGCTTGCCGCCCACTGTCAGTTCAATCAAGGCACCGGCCTCGTTGGGCAGGGGCCCGCTTTGGGTGCCGCTGCCCAGCAAATCACCCGGTTGAAGGTTGCAACCTCCTACGGTGTGGTGCGCCACCATTTGCGAAACGCTCCAGTAAGCGTGGTGGAAATTGCTGCGAGAAATGCGCTGTTCTGTCTGCCCTTGCGCGCGCATGGCAGCGGTTTGCAGGAACACCTCCAGTTCAATGTCAAGAGCACCTTGCGCACGCAGCGTGGGACTGTCCAGATAGGGCAGCGGTTGCGGGTGCTCTGCCGGGCGTGTCCAGGCACAGCGGTAAGGTGCCAACGCTTCCAGGGTCACGATCCAAGGCGAGACCGTACTGGCGAAGTTCTTGGACAGGAAAGGGCCCAGTGGTTGGTATTCCCAGCCTTGCATGTCGCGCGCTGACCAGTCGTTGAACAGGCACAGCCCAAACACATGGTCCTCGGCACTATCCAGCGTCACTGCTTCGCCCAACGCGTTGCCGCTGCCAATAAAAACGCCGACTTCGAGTTCGTAGTCCAGGCGCTTGCTGGGTCCGAGCACGGGGATGCTGGCTCCGGGCGGAAGGGTTTGTCCCATCGGGCGGTGGAAATTCTGGCCACTGACGCCAATGCTGGAGCTGCGCCCGTGGTAGCCGATGGGCACCCACTGATAGTTGGGTAGCAACGGGTTGTCAGGGCGAAACAACTTGCCGACATTGGTGGCGTGGTGGATGGAGGTGTAGAAGTCGGTGTAGTCGCCAATCTGCGCAGGCACCGAGTATTCAGCTTCGGCCTGCGGTAGTAGGCAGGCCTGCAAGGAAGTTTGCTCGGAAGCGCCAACGCGTAGAAGGCGCGACATGGCCAGACGCAGGGCTGACCAGTGGGCCATGCCCAATGCCATGAAAGTATTGAGCGTGGCGCTGTTGCAGGCCTTGACAGCCTCTTTCGACATGTCGGATTGTGCGGCGAAGGCGTCTGCGCGCAAGGCGGAGGCAATGTCGAAAATCTGTTCGCCGATGGCGACACCCACACGGAAGGCTTCTTGCGAACCCGCACGGCGGAATACGCCGAAAGGCAGGTTCTGGATCGGGAAATCGCCACCCACCGCCTGGGCTGAGGTCACCCAGCTTTGCAGTGATGGGGCGTGGGTTTCGTTCAGTACAGCACTCACTGGGGGAAGCCTTGACCGTTGTGCATCCAGGCGGCGTGCTTTGGGGCTTTCTTGGTGCGTTCCCACTCGTCGAGCATGTCGCGCTTGACGCGGTCGAGCTCGGCATACATGGCCGGTGTGGCGGTATTGCATGCCAGCTCCAATCGGTGGCCGCTGGGGTCAAAGAAGTAGATCGACTTGAACAGAGTGTGGTCGGTGACACCGACCACTTCAATGCCTGCGACTTGCAGACGCTCCTTAGCGGACAGCAGTTCGTCCATGGAACCGACTTCCAGCGCCAAATGCTGGGTCCAGGCGGGGGTGTTCTCATCGCGGCCCATTGGCGGGCAAGTGGGCAGCTCGAAAAAGGCCAGCACATTGCCGTTACCGGCGTCCAGAAACACGTGCATGTAAGGATCGGCGGCACCGGTGGAGGGCACTGCGTCTTCGGCAATGGCCAAGATAAAGCGCATGCCGAGGTGTTGTTCGTACCAGGCTACCGTTTCCTTAGCGTTCTTGCAGCGGTAAGCAACGTGATGAATTTGTCGAATGTTCATGGCTGGGCTCCACACGTCAGGGGGTAGGTTTGCGTCACACGGTGCGTGGCATAAACGAATTACAAGGTTATTTCATTTATCATGCAAACCGATTTTTCTGATGTATTTATAGGACTAATTAATGAATGTAACCCTGCGGCAGTTGCGAGCGTTTTGTGCCTTGGTTGAAACGGGCAGTTTCACCGAAGCAGCGCATAGCCTGTTCGTGACACAGTCGGCTTTGAGTGGTCTGATCCATGAGCTGGAAAACAGCCTTGGCGTGCAGGTCGTGCACCGCAGCACGCGCAAAGTCAGCCTGTCGGAGGCAGGGCGTGAATTCCACCCTTTGGCGCGCAAGGTGCTACAGGACTTGGACGGCGCGCTCGACACCATGGCAGACATCAAGGCGCTCAAGCGTGGGGTGGTGCGCGTGGCGGTGCCCCAACTTCTGGCTTGTACCGTACTGCCGGGCGCCATGGCCGAGTTCGCCCAGGCCTGCCCGGACATTGAGGTGCGTCTGCAGGACAGCATGGTGGAGAATGTGGTGGCGCGGGTGCACAGCGGCGAGGTGGATTTCGGTGTGGGACCTGAGCGCGACTACGCAAGCGACGTTCAGACACACGCCTTGTTTGAACTGCCCTTTGTGGTGGCCTTTGGGCCGGAGCACCCGCTCGCCAAACTTCGCAAGGTGCGCTGGGAGCAGGCATTGCGCTATCCGCTTATCGCCTTGCAGGGCGAATTCACGCAGCGGCTGCGCGGCGACTTGCAGCCCTTTTTGCGGGAAACCAATATTGCAGCAGTACGCGAAGTCGGGTTCATGACCACTGCCTTTGCCATGGTCCGTGCCGGTTTGGGGGTGACCACCTGCCTACCATACGCACAGCCCCTGATCGAACTGCATGGCTTGCAGTCACGCCTGCTGCACGACCCGCAGGTGCGCCGCAAGTTCTTTGTCTTCAACCGTAAGGACCGGGCCTTTTCGCTGGCCGCGCAACGATTTGCTGATTTCTTGAAGGGGTATGTGCAGCGGCAGAGTTGGGCAAATTGAACCGGTCACATAGACGCAATTGATTCGACAGGCCTAGAACCCGCTGCTGCTAAACGGCAGCACCAACCGCTTGACCAACTGAATCAGGTCGTCGCGCACCCGCGTCAGGTGGTCGCGCATCTGCGTCTCGGCCCTCTGTTCGTCGCCAATCAACACGCTGTGCACGAAGTCTGCATGTTCCACGATAGATTTCTCGGTGCAGCCCTCAGGTACCATTGCAGTCATTCGCACACGGGGACCACCCTCAATGGGATGGACGCTCCTGTCTGTCTAGTGGATTGATAAACACCTCCACTTTGGCTCATTGCTATGCCGTTATGGTGGGAGCGTCCATCCCATTTGAGGGGACCCCGAGACCACCATTTGTTTCGCGGTCGCACGCTGTGCCTTTGAGACCCACTTGCGCAGCAGATTCGCATTCATCCCGTGCTGCATCGCCATGCGCACCACCCACACACCGGGCTTCAGGCATTGACGGATCAGTTCCTGTTTGACCTGCGGATCATATCTTCACCGGCCATCACTTTTTTGCCCAACCACCAATCCACTCAAAACCTCTGCGTTCTTCTGCATCGCATGTGTCCACGTTGATCTACATGGACACAAGCATCCCCAGTTCAGACCCCGTCGACGACGACGCTGTCGAATCGAGTTACTGCCTGACGGGAACTGGGGTCAGGCAAGTTGATGAGGTGTGATTTGCCTCAGCCAGTGATGACAGACCATTTTTTGAAGGAGAGTGAGATGGGCAAGAATGTTGTGTTCCTTGATTTTGATGATGTGATTTGCTTGAGTAACCCTTTTGATGCCTACGACGCGATCATTGCCATGGGTGCGATCGACAGCGGAGCTGAAACCATTGAGGACCACGCCGAACTGTGGGCCAAGCTGTTTGAGTCTGAGGCGGTGGGGCATTTGAAGGCTATCCACAAGGAGTTTGAACCCGTGTACGTACTGAGCACAAGCTGGATCAAATTCCTGACGCTGGAGAGCCTCCGTTGCATCTTGAGACAGAGCGGTCTGTCCTTTGTTGCCGATAGTCTGCAAGAGGACTAGTCGTCCACACTTTCTCAGTCTGGCGGCGTGCGTGCTGACGAGATTCGCGGATGGCTCCATCGCAATCCCGGGTATGAACGTCGCTGGCTTATTCTTGATGACCAATGCTCCGGCACAGGTCTGGATGACCGGGAAGAGATAGAGCAATCATTCATTACCCTTTGCAATGTGGGTGTTGGTTTGACCCACGTGGAATTCGATCTACTGCGCAGGGGCCTGCAACGTCGCAATGAACGCGTCAGTGCGTGAACAAGGCGCAACAGTTGGGAGTGCAATGCCGACGATATGTTGCGACAATACGAACCGACCAGAAACATTCTGGTCAGTTCACAACAAGATAAGGAAATCTGAAAATGGCAACTGCGAAAAATGTGACCCCCAAGGCTGCAAAGGCTCCCAAGAAAGTAGCGGCTCCCGCTAAAGTTGAAAAGGCTGCAAAGCCTGCTGTGAAGGCCGCTCCAAAGAAGGCACCTGTCTCCAAGACAGCCAACGCCATTGCCAAACTGAGCGGAAGCATTGCGAAGCTCACCGAGCGCAAGGACAAGCTCAACGCTGAGATCAATACGTTGAAGGCGCAACGTGCTGCATTGAAAGCTCCTGCGGCACCTGCACCGGCAACTCCCGCGCCGGTAGCCGCAACACCAGTGGTCGCTCGCAAAGCGGCAGCTCCGAAGAAGGCAAAGGCTGCCAAGAAGTAATTCCCGTCTGACGAGCATTTTGTGAACGGGCTCTGCGGGGCCTCTTCTTGTTTTTGGAATGAACCTCCCTCAACGGAATCGGTAACCACGCTGGTTTTGATGCCGGGGTCGGTGACAACTCGGGGAGACTTGCGGCAGCGTCCCGGCAGATTTGCTTTTGCACGGACATTGGGCGAAATCGGGATTTCCCATGAAATCTTGAATCTTGCACCTTGCTGCAAAGGCTAACTTCGTCTGACAACGCAAACAGGTTATGTCATTACAGGGGCAGTTGCGCCTTGTGCTGTTGAAGACATCATCAGTCGGCAGTCTCCGGTAAGCTTCAGCCAAGCCATTCAAGCCATTTCAGAAATGAATCCCCGTTACACAGGCCAATACCCATTGGCCTTTTGCTGCTTTGGTCAGCGGGCTTTCTCATAAAGAAATTTGGGCTTTCCCATGCGAAGGACCTGACTCTTCTGCTCATTCGGTATGTGGCGTTGATTGGCTTCATGATTGCGGTGGCACTGGTCACCTATGCACTTTGGTTGACGAGGGTTTGCAGTGGTTCCATGTAGGCGTATCGGGCCTCGCAGCAATCACAGTTCTTGGCGTCTTTCTCGCAAGAAGATGACTTTGTATGCCGTTTTGAAATGACATCCGACCGTTTGAATCAGCTTCACCCACTTCCACCGGGCCTTGTTGCAGTTACAGGTGGCGAGTGCACCGGCAAGACCAGCCTGCTGCGCCGCTTAAGTGGTGATCGTGCTCGACTTTCAGGAGAAGAAATTGCTCCCAATGTCCAATGGCTCGATTTGGCATTGCTAGGGCGTGATGATGAACTTCCCGAGCACGTCTGGGAGTCCTTGCACGAAGTCAGCCCACAATGGGATGCGGAATTGCACAACGATCTGATTGAAGCCCTGAGCCTTGAACAACATCTTGGCAAGAAACTGTACATGCTGTCTGCAGGCAGCCGTCGTAAAGTGGCACTGGTGGGATTGTTGGCATGCGGCGCCGCTGTCACTTGCCTAGATCAACCATATTCAGCTCTGGATCGCGCATCGATAGAAGTGGTCCGTGACTTTTTACGCGAGGCAGCAGGGCATCCCATCAGAACCTGGGTTATCGCTGACTATGAAGCAGATCCCCACTTGCCATGGAGCAGAGTGCTGTCGCTGGATTGATGCGGGTGGCATTTCTCCTATAGTTTGGCGGCCGCTGGTTATCTACATCGGTGATGCTCACGGAGCCGGACTGACAACTCCCAACCTCGTCTTGGAGAATGCTCTGAACCGCGCAAAGCCGAATCTGACGGAAGCACCCCCAAATGCAAAACGCCGCGGCGGACCAGGGCGCTACCAACGAAAGGCAATGCAACTGCATAGGCCAGACCGATGAAGGGTGCCGCTGCCAAAAGGCCAACATTCTTCAGTGTTGCCAGAGCGTTGGTCCTTGCAACTGCGCGGGCAGCGATGGTGGCCAGCATCACAAGGCCTACCAGGGGCAGAGCCATCGCGTATACCAGACCGATGAATGGAGCGGCTGCAAACAGGGCGACATTCTTCAGGGTGCGTGCTGCGGTGATGGCGGCTTGTTCGATGCGGGCGAAATCTACAACTGGCAGACCCATGGTGCTGAGGTGGCCGTTGGTGTGAAGTGTTGCAGACATGATGTTCTCCGTTTGGCGTTTGATTTCAGATGAACTACTTAATGCATAGTGCGTGCCAACTTCGAGGCGATCGGAAATCTGCAATGAAATCAATGAGGTCCGTCTGAAATGCGACTGAACCGATGCCATTAGGAGGAGGGCAGTGCGCAGCGAAGTACATTTTCTTCAGGCAGGCGCGCGTGATCCTACGCAAAACTCTTCAACATAATCAATGCTCCGCGTGAGTTGTGGGCGGGATAACTTTCTTGTTTGGTCGGAACGTGTCAATGGCGTTTGAGCATAAGCTGCAACTATCCTCGTCGAATCACCCAGTTTTGTGAAGTGTGAACTTCATGTTGAAGTATGGAGCGCCTCCATTAGAGGTTTTTCATACTTCAAGAAGGAACGTGGCTGTTTTGCCTTGCATTGCATCCAGAACAGACAAGTTGATCGAGCAAGGACACGGTGCGATGGACGCAAGCGTTATTGGATTTCATGCCGTGAAACCACCGTGAAATGCAATAGGGCTGCTGAGCGAAGAAACGCAACCCTACCGCTTTCGCCATGGGTAGTTCGTTTCGCGTAGCTTGACTGCTCCATCTCGATCGCAAATCGCAAACATTGAAGCAAAGCGAACCCTACAATTCGGGAAAAGAGATTTGAAGTCGTTGGAAATGCAGTTGATGAACTTGGCAGAGCCTCTGTCGAAAAGGCACGCGCCCAAAAAACGTCGGCCCACATGGTTTGTTCGCTATGGACCCATGGAGTGGCGCCGGTTTACGTACGACCGCACGCCTGAAGGCGATCTGCAACTTCTTGGCAGCATTCGCAAAGGATTGCAGGCCGGAGCGTTAGCGAGAACACGGGACGGTCAGTACGTGTTGCTCGTTGGTGACCATGAGACGCCCCTGAATTCCAGCCAAATGGAAAAGGCGTTGAAGAGCATCCCAAGAGAGTACCTGGCACCTGTGCCTATTGTTTCCCAAAGGACCAACGTTGCTTCCCTGCCTGCGCCAGTTGTCACCGTGAAGAAGCGTAGGGTGATCGTGCCGGCTTGAGCGCCAACCTATTGCAAGCACGTTTTAAGTCAAGTCGACCAAGCGTTCCCTCATCTAGAGAAGATCGTCTTGCGGGAAGTGGGGTGATCGATAAACGCACACGGATCACCGAATACGCCATGGCCCGGACCATCGGCCAATGGCTGTGCAGTTGTCTACGTAGTCACACATAGGAGTGGTTTGTAGGCGTAACACGCGACTACCGTGGTCGATGACACATACTTCGTAAGCGCTCGATTAACCACGCCCTTGCGTAGCACAGCGATTTGAAGTTGGAGTTTTATGCAGAGGCAGGCGGCTGATGATTATTCAGTCA
>JAIFLV010000131.1 GCA_020048895.1 Rhodoferax sp.
CCACCGGCACGCACCATCCAGGTACCGGCGGTCTGGGCATGCGCCATGGAGGCGCAGGCCAGGGCGATGGGCAACAGAAGGAATTTAGCTTTGTTTTTCATGATGTTCGGATTCCTTGATTACAGCCAGCCAGCTTTGACCAGTTGCAGGTTGATGGACTGGCCAATCAGCTTGTGCAATGCCGGGGTGGGGTGGAAATTGTCCGAGTAGGCATAGTGCTGCCACCAGGTGGCCGACGTCTCGCCCACAGGAATGCCGCTGGGTGCCGACATCAGTGCTGAATTGCATGCCGCAACGGTGGGGCCAGTCAAACTGGCTTGCCCGGTCACCGTGTCAAGTCCACCGGCCACTTTGGGGCACGCAGGTGTCACGATGTTGGTAAAGGCAAACTGTGCCGGGTTGGCCGTGATTTTTTTGCCTTCTGCGTTCAAGTCGAATACCTGAACGCTGGTACCCGCCAATCCCGCGACCAGCGCCGCATTGAAGGCATTGGTCCAGGTATCCACCAGGGTTTTCACAGCATCACGCTGGGCGGTTCCGGCTTGGGCCGCTACGCCCGCCAATACCGCCAAAAAGCGCGGTGTTGCCGTAATGTCAGGCGCGGTGACGACGACGACCTTGCTGACGCCCTTGCCCACGACGTTGGTTTTTACCGATGTGGCCAGTGCCGTACCCAGGGCTTGCGCATAGGCTCCGCCCGCAGTTGCCAGAGATGTCGGAGTCGGTGCTGCGCCCAGAATGGAACCGATAGTGGCCTGGGGCAGCATGGTACCTAGCAGACCGGTGTAGGTCGCAAAACCGGTAGCGGAAGCAGTGATCCCCAGGTAGGCACCGGTGAGATCGGCCAGATCGTTGCCGCCGCCATCCACAATGACCACGTCAGTGGCTGTCAGCGCGCCAGGCGTAGCTGCGGCAACACCCAATTGGTACGTGATGGAAAACGGGCTGGCGTTACCACCGGTTCCGGGGTTGGTCAGGTTATTTACGCGACCCCCTCCAACCGCATAGTTGGTGCACGATGGTTTGGTCGTAAAACCGGCGCTCGGGCTGAAATTGAAGAATGGGCACAGTGTCGGCACGCCAAAATTGGCTGCCACCAACTCAGGGAAGATCTGGAACGGTTTACCGTCCGCGTCATTGCCCTGGATCGTGAACTTGTAGCCAAAGGTGCCACTGTCCATGATGCTGTCGCCAAAGACCTTGACCGACGAGGCTACCGTTTTTGGCGCGGTGTCGGCACCATCACTGGCGCCTCCGCATCCTGCAAGGACCACTGCGCAACCGGCCGCAACCGCTGCCCATTTGAATCGATTCATCACCATCTCCATAAAAATATTACGACCGTTCATTTTTTCCAGCCTCGGATGGTAAGCCCGAAATTCATTCTGGCGACCAAGGGTATACGCGAGGTTTAAGGCGCAAACGCGCTCTGACGTCGCCATAGAATGAAGCCATTGTCAAACGCCACAAAGAGGAAAGCGACGCCATGTCCGATGCTCTGGATTTCACCCAAAAACCAACCGTTCTGGTAGTCGACGATACCCCTGACAATTTGTCCCTGATGTCCGGGCTACTCAAGGACGTGTACAAGGTGAAAGTGGCCAATAACGGCGAAAAGGCCATCAAGATCGTGCAAAGCGACAGTCCGCCGGACCTGATTTTGCTGGACATCATGATGCCCGGACTCTCCGGCTACGACGTCTGCAAGATCCTCAAGGAGGACCGCACGACCCGCGACATTCCGATCATCTTCTTGACCGCCATGACCGCGACGGACGATGAGAAAAAGGGCCTGGAGCTTGGTGCGGTCGATTTCATCACCAAGCCCGTCAATCCACCCATTGTGATGGCCCGCGTGGCGACGCAGTTGCAGGTCAAGGCCGCAGCGGACTTTCTGAAGGATCAGAATGTCTACCTCGAGTCGGAAGTGGCCAAGCGCACGCGGGAACTCGCCGCCATACAGGATGTCACGATTCTGGCCATGGCGTCGCTGGCCGAGACGCGCGATAACGATACCGGCAACCACATCCGTCGTACCCAGTTCTACCTGGATCTGTTGGCCAACTACCTGAAGAACCACGACCGGTTCCGGGGTTTTTTGAGCGACCACACCATCACCATGCTGTTCAAGTCTGCACCACTGCACGACATTGGCAAGGTGGGCATTCCTGACCGTATCTTGCTCAAACCGGGACGCTTCGAGCCGCACGAATTCGAAATCATGAAAACCCACTGCAAGCTCGGTCGCGACGCCATACAGCATGCCGAAGACCAACTGGGGCTGGCGGTGGAGTTTCTGAAATACGCCAAGGAAATTGCCTACAGCCATCAGGAAAAATGGGACGGCACGGGTTATCCGGAAGGGCTGGCGGGAGACGACATCCCGATTTCAGCGCGGCTGATGGCCGTGGCCGATGTCTACGACGCACTCATCAGCCGGCGCGTCTACAAGAGTGGTATGCCGCACGAGAAGGCGGTGGGCATCATCGCCGAGGGCCGCGGCACGCACTTTGACCCCGATATCGTGGACGCCTTCATGGCCTTGCAGCAGCAGTTTCAGGATGTGGCACGCCGTTATGCCGACAGCGACGAGGACCTGCACAAAAAGGCCGAAACGCTCAAAGTGATTACCGGGTGAGCCCGACATGAACCGCTTGCTGACGTATTTTGTCTACCAACCACGCGCCGCGTGGGCCGCGGCGATTTTGGTGAGTCTGATTGCAGGGGTGCTGGTTGTGGCGAACGATATCAACCGGCGTGAAAGTCAGCGGGTCTCGTTGCTGCAAACCGAAGCAAGGCGCAGCAGTATCGAGATCACGTCTGGCACACTCAACGGCAACCTGATGGGCTCCATCACTTTGCTGGGCCTGGCAGATCGCGATATCAAGCAGGAGGTTTCCAACGGCCTTCTCTCCATCGATGCCAACATCCCCCTGACCCTGTCGACACTTGGCAACTCCTTCGAGGCCGAAGGGGTCTTCCTCGTGGGCGAAGACGGTATCGTCAAGTCGTCCTGGGACCGCATCAACAAGCCATCCACCGGACTGGATGTGAAATTTCGCCCCTATTACCAGATGGCGATAAAGGGGCAGACCAGTGTGTACGCCGCGGTCAGCATGGCCCGCGGAGACCGGTCACTGTATTTCACTGCGCCGGTCTACACCGAGCGTGCCCGTTCAACCTCGGGCATTGGTGCTGTGGTCGCGCGCACCAACCTTGACCGGGTCGATGCTTTGCTCAAGGGTAAATTCGACAAGGCTCTGCTGCTATCGCCGCAGGGAGTGGTTTTCGCGTCGACCTCGCCGCAGTGGATTGGCATGCTCGAAGGTGTTGCGACACCGGAGCGTTTGAAATTGATACGCGACCTCAAACAATTCGGCCCGTTGTTTGAACAAACGGATCCTTTGCCCTTGCCGGTTGTTGCCAGCGCGGGAATTCAGGGCCTCGATGGGCAGCGATTTGCGGTAGGGGTGGCCCCCGTGCAATGGAACGACCCGTCGGGTGAATGGAGCCTGATCGTGATGGAAGACCTGGCCCTGAGAGCCCCCCCCGGGCGATCGCTGATACAGGGCTGCCTCGCTGCCGCCCTCGGGTTGTTGCTCGGGTGGATGTGGGTGCACCTGTTGCGCGGCCGACGCACGCAGGACGAGGCCACGGCACAACTGAAAGTCTATGCGCAGCAGCAGGAGCAGCGCGCGACCTTTCGCGTGCGGCTGGCCGATACCTCCATGCGCCTGCAGCGGTGTGAGACCCTTCAAGAACTGGCGAGCGTCTTTTTGACCGAGGCGCGCGATAAGCTGGGTATCGTGCAGGGCGCCGTCTATGCCGTACCGTCTGACGCAACGGTTGGTCTGGAACTACTCGCTTCGAGCGCCAGTGCCCAGGCGCCTGCTGCCAGGCTGATGCTAGGAGAAGGATTGCTGGGGCAATGCGCGAAAGAGCGGCGTAGCCAACTGGTACTGACCCCAGCAGATGGTTTCTGGACCGTACGGTCGGGGCTGGGCAGTGCGCAGCCAGCGGCCTTGTTATTGGCCCCACTGGTACTGCATGACACGCTGATAGGTGCGGTCGAGCTCGCGGTATTGCATGCGCCGCATGACAACGCGCTCAACCAGCTGGAAGAGTTGGTGGCGCTGCTGGCCAACAGCATGGAGATTCTGCGTCGCAATCTTTTGTCGCAACGGGTAACTCCGCTTCGTGGGGAACCGGCATTGGCTGAAAACGCATGACGCTCGTGGCCGGTATTGGCGCGTCTGCCGGTGGTCTGGAGGCGATGCTGCCGATGTTTGCCAGCATGCAGGCCACGGGTCGCATTCGTTATGTGGTGGCGCAGCACATGGCGAAAGATGGCCATGACGCGCTGGTCGTGCGCTTGATACAACGCGCGTCCGCCCTGCCCGTGGTATTGGCCACTGATGGTGTGCAGATGCGCACCGATACGGTCTATGTCATTCCCTCGGGCAAGGACGGCCAGGTGCAGCACGATGTGCTGCATCTCGGGGATCCAGCGCCCGAGAATATCTCCACCCCTTCGGTCAATGTGCTGCTGCAATCGATCGCGAAAAATTGCCGTTCCGGTGGCATTGGCATTGTCTTGTCGGGCACCGGTTCCGACGGCGCAACGGGCTGCCGTGCCATCAAGGCTGCGGGCGGCATCACTTTTGCGCAAGATCCACAAGAGGCCAAGTTCGATGGCATGCCGCAGGCTGCGATTGACGCCAGGGCGGTTGATCAAGTCATGCCTGCAGAGCAGATCGCTGCAGTACTTGGGTCTCTTTTTCCTGGCAAACCCAACCCCGGTTGGTCTCCTGTGATCGCTGATGCCGCCGCTGCCCCGATCTGGCCGCATCCGCACCGCAGCGACGCACCCGTGCAAGACCCGGAGCACCAGGAGTTGCAGGGGTTGCTGCGTCAGGTCCACGAGGCCACGGGTATTGATTTCTCCAGCTACAAGGAAGACACGTTATTGCGCCGTCTGGAAAAACGCAAGGTGGTGCAGGGCGCTACCAGCCCGCAGGCCTACCAGGCTTTCATTCGACGCAACCCGTCGGAGTTGCACGCCCTGCAGCAGTTGTTTCTGGTGTCGGTGTCGTCATTTTTTCGCGATCGCGCGTCCTTCGCAGCTTTGCAGGTTCTACTAAAGGATCTGCTCAAGCGCAAGCCTGCTGGCGAACCGGTACAAGTGTGGGTTCCTGGGTGTGCCTCGGGCGAAGAAGCCTATACGCTGGCCATCCTCTTGCGTGAGATGCTGAATGACGATCGGTTGCAGCGAGGCATTTCCATCACCGCGACCGACCTCAACCCGCAGGCACTGGAGACCGCCCGGGCGGGGCGGTACCTTGCGTCGGCGTTCAAGGAAATGGATTCCGCCCTGCAGGCCCGCTATTTTTCAAGCAAGGGGGTCGATTTCGAAGTTTCTACGGATCTGCGTAGCCTGGTTCATTTCGAGCAGCGCGACGTGCTGAGCGGCCCGCCGGATCTGGCGCTGGATTTGGTCAGCTGCCGCAATTTGCTGATTTATATGAAGAGCCCGCTGCAGGACCGTTTGATCAAGGGATTCCACCAGGCGCTACGACCGGGCGCCTTGCTATTTATCGGCCCGTCGGAGTCGCTCAGTCCCATTGGCAACACGATGTTTTCTCCGATTGACCATTACCACCGTCTGTTTAGGCGGCTGCACTGATTTACACATGAGAGCCGAGCTATGAATTCCTTATTGATGGCACTGGAACGCCGCTCCTTGCGCTTCAAGCTGCTGCTGGGTTTTGCCAGTCTGGTGTTGATTGTGCTGGGCATGGGGATGCAAAGCCTGTGGATTCAGAACAAACTCAATGCCGACGTGGAGACGCTGTACCAGCAGGGCGTCGTCAGTGTAGAACGGGTGAAAGACCTTCAGATCAGTTACCTGCAGATTGGCCGCACGGTACGGCAGGCCCTGATCGCCACCGACGCCGCCGGGCGGGCACTGGCAATCAAACAACTCACCGACGCACGCAGCGCCATTCCGGGCAACCTGAAAGACCTTCGCGCACGCACTTCCACTGCGGAGCTGGACAAGCTGCTGGTCTTGTTTGAGGAGCGCTTCGCGGTCTACCTGCGTGATGTGGACAAGGCAGTAACGTTGATGAACTTTGGGCGAGTGGACGAAGCCCTGGGACTGGTGGCATCACCGCAGTTTCAGTCCGCAGGTCTGTCAGCCAATGAGGCGCTGGCACAAGCTGAGCGGATTCAGCGGGATGGTGTGGCCGCGTTAGCCCAGGCTACGCGTGACGAAGCTTCCACCCGCCTGACCATCACCATGGTTCTGGTGTTCCTTGCTTTGGTGGCAGGTGTCACCGCCGGGGTGGTGGTGGCCTCGACCATCCGGCTTCCGCTGCTGCGCATCCGGGACGCGGTGCAGCGTCTCGCGCAGGGGCACTTGTCGGAAGCAGTACCACACAGTGACTATCCAAACGAAGTGGGGGAACTGGCCAGTGCCGTTCAGGTCTTGCAACACGAAGCTCTCCAAATGGAAACCGAGCGCTGGGTCAAGACGCATATCGCCGACATTGCCAGCAAGCTCCAGCAAGTGCGCTCGTTCACCGATATGTCGCAGTTGTTCCTGTCCAGTGTCGGTCCGCTGGTCAATCTGGGGCATGGTGTGTTTTACATCTACGAGGCGGAGCAAAGACGCCTGCGTCTGCTGGGAAGCTACGCCTACCGGGAACGCAAGCACATGGACCAGTACTTTGCCGTGGGGCAGGGCTTGGTGGGGCAGTGCGCCCTGGAGTTGGAGCCCATCATCCTCACCGATCCGCCCGGTGACTACATTCGCATTGGCTCCAGCTTGGGCGAGGCAGCTCCCCGCGCCATTGCGGTGCATCCCGTGATGCGCAATGACCGCCTGCTTGGCGTGGTGGAGCTTGCAACCTACGCACGCTTTGACACCCGCCAGAGTGCCCTGCTGGATGGGTTGATGCCGATTCTGGCCATGAACATGGAAATCCTGGAGCGCAGCGTCAAAGCCGAGCAACTCCTAAAGGAGACGCAGCGCCAGGCCGAGAGCATGGAGCGCCAGGCTGCGCACCTGGAAGAGCAAACGGTGGAGCTCGAAGCCCAGCAAAAATCGCTCAAGGAAACAACCGCCAGCCTGGCCATTCTGGAAGAACGCAGTCGGCTGATTCTGGACTCTGTCAAAGACGGCATTGTGGGATTGGACGCCCAGGGAACTATCTCTTTCGCCAACCCGGCAGCGTCAGCCATGCTGGGCTTCGCCCCGGACGCGTTTATTGGCCAGAACATGCACGATCTCGTGCACCACACCCATGCGGATGGTGCAACCTTCCCCAGTACCGATTGCAAGATGTACCTGACTGCGCAGGACGGGCGCCAGCGCACCGTCGACGATGAGGTTCTGTGGTGTCAGGACGGAACGCCGGTGCCTGTGGAGTATTCGACGACTCCGGTGTTCAAGGAAGGCAGCATCGTCGGCACCGTTATCGTCTACCGCGATATTACTGAGCGCAAGGCCGCGGAGCAGGCCGCCAAAGACCACTCTGCGTTCCTGCAGGCCTTGCTCAACACCATTCCCTACCCGGTGTTTTACAAGGACCCCGAAGCGCGCTTCCTGGGGTTCAACCAGGCCTACGAACAAACCTTTGGGGTGCACGCGGCAGACCTTATTGGCAAATGCGTGCTGGAGCTGGAGTACCTTCCCGAGGCCGACCGCGTGGCGTATCAGGCCGAAGATGAGGCCATCATCGCCAGCAGTGGCTCGGTGCAAAAGGAAATTTCCATGCCGTTTGCCGACGGCAAGATCCACGACACCTTGTACTACGTGCGCGGCTTTGCAAAGGTGGATGGAAGCCCCGGCGGGCTGGTTGGCACATTCGCCGACATCACACCGATGGCCGATGCCCGGCGTGCTGCTGAAGAAGCCACCAAAGCCAAGGGGGATTTTCTGGCCAACATGAGCCATGAGATCCGCACACCGATGAACGCGATCATCGGCATGAGCCACCTGGCGCTGCAGACCCCGCTGGACAAGAAGCAGCGCAACTACATTGAAAAAGTGCACCGCTCAGGCACCAACCTGCTGGGCATCATCAACGACATCCTGGACTTCTCCAAGATCGAAGCGGGCAAGATGAGCATGGAGAGCATCGACTTCCGCCTGGAAGACGTGATGGACAACCTCTCCAACCTGATGACCTTGAAAACCGAGGACAAAGGCCTGGAGTTGCTGTTCAATACGGCGCCGGATGTGCCCACGGCACTGGTCGGCGACTCCCTGCGGCTGGGTCAGATTCTCATCAACCTGGGCAACAACGCGGTCAAATTCACCGAACATGGGGAAATTGTCGTAGGCATCGAGAAGGTATCCGAGGACGAGCAGGGGGCGGAACTGCACTTCTGGGTGAAGGACAGCGGCATCGGCATGACACCTGAGCAATGCGGCAAGATGTTTCAGTCCTTCAGCCAGGCCGACGCCTCCACCACCCGCAAATATGGCGGCACCGGGTTGGGGCTGGCCATCTCCAAAAATCTGGTGGAGCTCATGCAAGGGCGCATCTGGGTGGAAAGCGAGGCGGGCAAAGGCTCCACCTTCCACTTCCACGCCCGTTTTGGTGTGCAAAAGAATCCGCAAGCACGGCGCGAGTTCCAGACGGATGCGTTGCAGGGCTTGCGCGCCCTGGTGGTGGACGACAACGCGATGGCGCGTGAAATCCTCTGTGCGATGGCCAGCGCGCTGGGCTTGGCGGTGGATGTGGCGATCGACGGCGCGCAGGCGTTGTCCATTCTTTTGGACGCCGACGCCATCGCGCAGCCCTTTGACCTGGTACTGATGGACTGGAAGATGCCGGTGATGGACGGTATCGAGACCGCCCGCCAGTTGCAGGCCAGTGCCATGGCGAAGATTCCACCGGTGATCATGGTCACCGGCCATGGCCGCGACGAAGCGTCGCAAGTTGCGCAGGAACGCGGCGTTGCGCTCAAGACGGCGCTTACCAAGCCCATTACCGCCGCCAGCCTGCTCGATGCGGTCTGCGAGGCGCTGAACATCGGTTTTGTGGATGATGCACAAGCAAGTGAAAAGACCGACACACTGACCGACGCCATGTCGAAACTGGCCGGACTCAAAGTGCTGCTGGTCGAAGACAACGACATGAACCAGGAGCTCGCCATGGAGCTGCTGGGCAACGCCGGCATGCAGGTGGTGCTGGCCAAACACGGCCAGGAAGCGCTGGACATCCTGGCCGACGATCCGGTTTTTGATGGTGTGCTGATGGACTGCCAGATGCCGGTGATGGACGGCTACACGGCCACACGCGCGATTCGGCGCAACCCGACTTTCGAGCACCTGCCCATCATCGCCATGACCGCCAATGCCATGGCCGGAGACCGTGAGAAAGTGCTCAGTGCGGGGATGTGGGACCACATTGCCAAGCCGCTCAACGTGGGGGAGATGTTTGCCACCATCGCCAGGTGGATCAAGCCTAGGCACGAAATTGCTACAAAAAGTGAAGCTGCTCACGCGGTTGGGACGGGCGCTACAGGCCAAAATGACAGTGAAGTATCGGGGCACATTGCCGAGATTTCTGCCACCCCACTGCAGGCCTTGCCGCGAGCCGTCGCAATGGAATTGGCCCCCGCGCTGGCGCGGCTCACCAAGCTGCTCGAGGACAGCGACGCCGACGCGGCCGACGCGCTGGAAGAACTCATCGCAGTGGCACAGGGCACCTCACTGGCTTTTGCACTGAAGCGGGTAGCCAGCGCTATCGAGGACTTTGACTTTGACGCAGCGTTGGCGGCGATGCCCAAACCCCCCGTTGCAGACCGGGGAGAAGCATGATGGACCAGTTCAAAACACCTGCCAAAGTGGTCGCGGCCAGCGAACTGCAGGCCAGCAGCGCCAGAATTCGGCGTCAGCTGCGCAGCGTCAGTTGGGGTGTGCCATTGGCACTGTTGCTGTTGATCGTCAGTATCGGGGCAGCTTTTTACCAGCTGCGCGCCGTACCGCTGGCAATGGCCAAAGCCGAAGCCTCCCAGAGGGAGGCTGCCGAGCGGATGGGGTCCAAGCTCGACGTTTTCGCCAGCCAGGTCGAGCGCGTGGTGCTGACGCTGCGGGACTGGACGCAGGACGGCGTGGTCAACGTGGACGACCCGCTGGCGCTCAATGCGGTGCTGATTCCCGTGCTGCGGGAGCGCGGCATTGTCAGCAGTATCCACGTGGCCAATGACGAAGGCCGTGAAATCCTGCTGCTCAAGTCGCCAGAAGGCTGGAAAAACCGCATCACCCATGTGCCACGCAAAGGCAAGCAGCAAAACTGGCTGGTCTGGGAAGACGCGCGCCGTCGCATCAGCGAAGAATGGAAAGAGCAGGACTACGACCCACGCAAACGCCCATGGTTCACCGGGGCTTTGAGCGCGCCTGAGAACAAGGTGTTTTGGACGGCACCGTACATGTTTCAGACCACCCAGGAGCCCGGCATCACTGCAGCGTTGCGGTGGACGGACAAAGCGACCGGCAGGCAATGGGTGGTTGCGCTCGATGTGCTGCTGTCAGATTTGTCGCGCGTTTCGCTCGAACTTCCCTATGCGACCCAGGGGCAAGTGGCCTTGCTCACCGCAGACGGCAAGGTGCTGGGCCTGCCCCGCAACGCAGGTTTCCAATCTGAAGAGAAGATCAAGAAAGCGGTACTCCAGGCGCCCGACGCGATTGGCCTGAAGGTGTTGGCGCAGGCACTTTCCATGGATGGTGAGGCATTGGCGTCGGCGCTGGGCGCGCGCGTTGCATTTGCCGGTGAGGTCTGGCGTGTGAAAATGCTGCCTCAACCCCTGCGCAATCAGGAGTTCAGGCTCGCACTCATGGCGCCAGAGCAGGATTTTGCGCCCTGGCCGCGCCAGCTCATTTTGGCAATGGCCGGGGCGTTGCTGCTGCTGATGGTCACTTGCTTCGCCATCGCGCGGCGCATGTATACGCAGGTTGCCGAGCCAGTAAGCCTGCTGTTTGACCAACTCGCCGCTGGAAACGAGACCCTGGCGGCACAAGGTGGCGAGGCGGTAACCCTGGCAGAACTGTCGACCGCGCTGCAAAAAGCACAATCACTTTCCGAGTTGGGGGATGTATTGCTGACGGTCCTTGCGCGCCACATTTCCGTCGGACGGGGCAGTCTGTATTTGGCCGATGAATCCCGACAAAGGCTCATGCTGTGCAGCGGGTTTGCTTGCCCCGCGGAACACGATCTTGCGCACGAAATTGCCTATGGTGAAGGCTTGGCAGGCCAGTGCGCTATCGATCGCAACGTCGTGCTGATGGATCGTCCGCCGGTTGGCTATTTGCCTGTGACCACCTCGCTAGGCACAGCGCAAGCCCACGCTATTCTGATTCAGCCCATACTGCACAACAATGCGTTGGTAGGGATCCTGGAGCTTGCGTTGCTGCAGCCCTACCGTGCGGAGCAACAGTCGCTCCTGGAAAACCTGTTGCCCACGGTGGCCATGAGTCTTGAGATTCTGGAGCGCAGTGCAGACACCCAGCGCCTGTTGCAGGAAACCCGCCAGTTGGCCCTGACGCTACAAGAGAACGAGACACGCCTGCAGGAAGGCGAAGAGCAAATGCGAAGGTTGCTTGACCTCAGTCCGGTGGGCTGCACCATCATCAAACTGCCCAGCGGCAAGTCGGCGTTTGTCAACCGCCGGCTGGCCTTTTTGCTGGGCTACAGCGTGGAGGAGATGCAGTTGCTCTCCGTGGCGGATTACTGGCCTGATGCGGCTGAACGCGAGGTGTTCGATGCCGAGCTTCGGGCCCATCGCCGTGTAGAGCGCTGCCGCGCCCACTTCAGGCGTGTTGACGGCAACTTGGTGCCGCTGATGTTGTCTGCGTCCTTTGAGCATGTTTTTGGTTCTAGGCACCTTGTCAATTGGGGTTATGACATTACTGCACTTGACGAAGCCGAGGAAGCCCTGCGTCGCGCAAAAGAGGTGGCTGAAGAAGCCACGAAAGACAAGGTGCGGGAGTCGGCGTTCGGAGCAGCGTCCGATGTGCCCACCGCGCTGCACAACGCGGATAACGACGTGAGCCTGGCCGATGGCGCTATAGAAACCGAAGCTACTCACGCAGGTGGGGCGGGCGTTACAGGCCTAATTGGCACTGATAAGTCGATGCAGGCATCAGTGCAAAACGCCGCCCCGGCAGTGGCGACGTCAGTCCCCGGTCTGCCAGCGCTACCGGGCATCGATGTGAAAGCGGGCATGGCCACCACGATGGACAACGCGAAGCTGTACACCCGGCTGCTCATCAAGTTCTGTGACAGCCAGGGGGATTTTGCCAACCTCTTTGCAGTCGCCAGGACCCACGCCGATCCAGCAGCAGCGGCCAGAGCAGCACACACGTTGAAGGGCACTGCAGGCAATATCGGCGCCAAAGGGGTGCAGGCAGCGGCGGCAGACCTGGAGCATGCGTGCCTGGCCCATGCAGGCCCAGAGGAACTGGACAAACTTCTCGGACTGACGCTGGATGCGCTTGCACCGGTCATTGCGGCTTTGCAACCCGTTGGCGCCGACTTGCCTGCGATAGCGGCAGCATCCGCTCCGAAAGGCGATGCGGCAAGCAACCCTGCCGTTCAACAGGCGCTCCAGCGTCTTACCGCATTGCTCAAAGATAGCGATGCCGATGCCGGTGACGCTATCGATGAACTCATGGAACTGGCCAAAGGCACACCAATGGCCACCCAACTCAAGCGAGTGGCGGCAGCGGTTGCGGATTTTGACTTTGATGCGGCGCTGGCAGCACTGCGATAGGGAGACTACTGATGGTCGCGATCTACAACCAACCCCACGTACCAACACTCGATAAAAAGCTGGTTTTTTTGGTCGTGGACGATTTTGAAGCCATGCGCCGCGTCACGGCCAACCAGTTACGCCAACTTGGTGCTGAAAAAATCGTAACCGCACGTGATGGCAAGGAAGCGTTGCGATTCCTGCGCAACCAGTCTATTGACTTTGTACTGTCGGACTGGAATATGCCGTTGATGTCGGGGCTGGAGTTGCTCAAGGTGATGCGCAGCGACCCAAAACTTTTCACCATTCCGTTCATCATGGTGACTGCAGAAGCAGAACGCCCGCACATCGAAGAGGCGATTGCGTGCGGAGTCACATCGATGCTGCTCAAGCCTTATTCGCCAGCACAACTGATGATGCGCGTGGAGCGCGGCCTGACCTGGAAGCCCAGGGCACTGCAGGCGGACGAACCCGGCGCGGCAACTTCTGCCTTGATGCTTAAGAAGCCGTCTGCGCCTCTACCAAAAGTGCGCAAGCAGCCTCAACGCCCCACCATTCTGATCGTCGACGACACGCCCGACAACCTGATGTTGCTCTCGGGTCTGCTCAAGTCCGACTATCGGATACGCCTCGCGCAGAACGGTGCCAAAGCCCTGGAAATTTGCACGTCGGACGATCCACCGGACCTGGTGTTGCTCGACATCATGATGCCCGAGATGGATGGCTTTGAGGTGGCCAAGCGCATGCGCGAACATCCCAACTCCGAGAGTACTCCTGTCATTTTTGTGACTGCCATGACTTCGTCCGACGCCCAGTTGAAGGGCCTCGATCTTGGCGCCGTGGACTTCATCACCAAGCCGATTGACCCGGAGTCTCTCAAGTACCGGGTTCGCAACTTCATGCGCTATGTGCAAATGCGCAAGAACCTCCAGGCCGATTACGACAGCATGGTGGAGATGGCGCAACTGAAGGAGGACGTGGCACACATTACGCGGCACGATTTGAAGGGGCCGCTTGCAGGCGTACTGGGTTTGCTGCAAAACCTCATTGAGGACGATTCCGTTGGCCGCAAGCAAATGGAGCAGATCAAGCTTGTGGAGGAGACTGCCTTACAAGTCCTCAACATGATCAACCTGTCGGCCGAACTGTTCAAGATCGAGACCGGGCGCTTTGAACTTAAGGCGCAGCCAGTGCGGGTGGGGGATATTCTTCGACGCATTGCAGAGATCAGTCGCACCACCTTTTCCGGCAAGGACCTGACCATTTCAGTAGATACAGACGTGCCGGTGGGCGATGCCATGCCCGAATCGTCGGGAGATGCCATGCTGTGCTACTCCCTGTTTCAAAACCTGCTCAAGAATGCCTGCGAGGCAGCTCCGGACGGTAGCAAGGTGTCGATCAGGCTATTTGACCAGTCGCCGCTGCGGATTGTCATTTCGAACAAGGGCGCAGTTCCGGTGGACATGCGCGAGCGCTTCTTTGAAAAATATGCCACCAGCGGCAAGCAGGGCGGCACCGGGCTGGGCACCTACTCGGCCAAACTGCTGACCGAAGCGCAGCACGGATCGATTGAGTTGGCGGTATCGGATGAGGACAACGCAACTTCTGTTACCGTGTTGCTCCCGCGTGCACCCACACCATTCGCATGACCGACCTACCAAGTACCACCGCCCAAGCACTCACACCTGTCGACCGAAAGGTCAGCCCCTGGTGGCGCGCTGGCGCAATTTCACTGGCAATACTACTGTCCATTGGCGTCACCGTGACGCTGAGCATGTACGAAGTGTTCAAGGTCCAGATCACGCATTTGCAGGGCAAACTGCAAACGCTGCCGCAAATCCAGTATGTGGCCGTGTTGAGTGATGACCAGCCGGCCCCGGCGATGCTGATCACGCTTGATCCGCAGGAAAAGGCATTTCAAATTCAACGCCTGAACGCCGTAACGGAAGGGCGCGAAGACACCATGCAGCTGTGGGCGCTGGGCGCCAGTGGCAAACCCGAATCTTTGGGCGTGCTGGAAAGCAAGGGCAAGACCCTGCGGCTGCCCACCAGCGTGAAATTGCTGCAGGGAGTCACCCAGCTGGCCATCAGCGTGGAAGACAAAGGCGGCGTGCCCAACGGCAAAGGCCCGCGCTTACCCTATCTGTTCAAAGGCCCGCTGGTGCAGAAGGCGTTGTAGCGCCGATGTGGCGCCTCTGGGGTGGATTACACTCTCGCCCCAGTCTTTCTTCCCGGCTTTAGTCAGCTTTCCTCATGCAGAAAATCATCGCGCAGATCGCGCAGGAAATCCGTGTTCGTCCCAACCAGGTGGAGGCCGCAGTGCAGCTCCTCGATGGAGGGGCCACCGTGCCATTTATTGCCCGCTACCGCAAGGAAGTGACCGACGGGCTGGACGATATCCAGCTGCGTGAGCTGGAGACCCGCCTGGGGTACTTGCGTGAGTTGCGCGACCGCAAGGAGGTGGTTGTCAAGGCCATTGACGAGCAGGGCAAGCTGACCCCCTCGCTGGTGGCGGCCATTGATGCCGCCGCGACCAAGCAGGAAGTGGAAGACCTGTACCTGCCTTTCAAGCTCAAGCGCCGTACCAAGGGCCAATTGGCACGTGAGGCTGGCCTGGAGCCACTGGCCGACGCACTGTTTGCCAACCCCACGCTGGTACCTGCAGAGGCTGCGCTGCCCTATGTAATTGCAATGCGACCGGTGGTGGAGGGGGAAGACAAGCAGCCCGATTTTTCGACGGTTCAGGCGGTACTCGACGGCGTGCGAGACCTGCTGTCCGAGCGCTGGGCGGAAGCCCCCACGCTGGTGCAGGACCTGCGCGCGTGGTTGTGGCAAGAGGGGTTGCTGCAAAGCAAACTCGCTGCCGGCAAGGACGAAAACCATGCCGATGTGTCCAAGTTTCGCGACTATTTCGATTACGACGAACCCATTGGCCGCGTGCCATCCCACCGCGCACTGGCGGTTTTTCGGGGCAGGGCGCTCGATATTCTGGACGTCAAGCTCGTGTTGCCAGAGAGTAATTGGGGTCAGATTCCAATTTCCCAGGCGAAATTGGAATCTGACCCCAATTACTCTGCGCAAGCAGCTACGAAAAAAATAGCGACTCCCGCCGTATCCCTGGCTGAAGGCCGTATTGCTTTGAAACTGGGCTGGAGCCACCAGGCCCGCCCAGCAGACGACCTGATCCGCAAGTGTGTGGCGTGGACCTGGAAAGTCAAGCTGAGCCTGTCCACCGAGCGCGATCTTTTCTCCAGATTGCGCGAAGACGCAGAGAAGGTCGCCATCAAGGTGTTTGCCGACAACCTGCGCGACCTGCTGCTGGCCGCCCCGGCAGGCCCACGCGTGGTGATGGGTCTGGACCCCGGCATTCGCACCGGCGTCAAGGTGGCGGTGGTCGACGCCACCGGCAAACTGGTGGATACGGCCACCGTGTACCCGCATGAGCCCAAGCGCGATTGGGAAGGCTCGCTGCACACCCTGGGCAAACTCTGCGCGAAACACAGTGTGAACCTGATCGCCATCGGCAATGGCACCGCCAGCCGCGAGACCGACAAGCTCGCCGGTGACCTGATCAAGCTGCTGGCCAAGATGGCAGCACAGGCCGGTGCGCCAGAGATCAAGGTGGACAAGGTGGTGGTGTCCGAAGCGGGTGCTTCGGTGTACTCCGCCAGCGAATTCGCCTCACAGGAAATGCCCGATGTGGACGTCAGCCTACGCGGTGCCGCGAGCATTGCCCGGCGGCTGCAGGACCCGTTGGCCGAACTGGTCAAGATCGATCCCAAAAGTATTGGCGTGGGGCAGTACCAGCACGATGTCAACCAGAGTGAGTTGGCGCGCTCGCTCGACACCGTGGTGGAAGACTGCGTGAACTCGGTTGGGGTGGACCTCAACACAGCGAGCGTGCCCTTGCTGTCACGCGTGTCGGGGCTGTCGGGCACAGTGGCCAAATCGGTGGTGCGCTGGCGGGAAGCCCACGGGGCCTTCGCCAACCGGCAGCAGTTGCTCAAAGTCACCGGGCTGGGGGCCAAGACGTTCGAGCAAAGCGCGGGATTCCTGCGTATCCGCGGCGGTGACAACCCACTGGACATGACCGGCGTGCACCCGGAAACCTATTCCGTCGTGGAGCAAATCATTGTCAAGACGGGTAAGCCGGTGACGGAGCTCATGGGTCGCGCGGACATGCTCAAGACGCTCAAGGCTGAAGCGTTTTCCAATGCACAGTTTGGCGTCATTACCGTCAAGGACATTCTGGGTGAGCTGGAAAAGCCCGGGCGCGACCCGCGACCCGACTTCAAGGTGGCCCGTTTCAACGACGGCGTGGAGGACATTGCCGACCTGAAGGAGGGCATGGTGCTGGAAGGCACGGTGAGTAACGTGGCCGCGTTTGGGGCTTTCGTGGATTTGGGTGTGCACCAGGACGGGCTGGTGCATGTGAGCCAGTTGGCTCACAAATTTGTCAACGATGCGCGTGAAGTGGTCAAAACCGGTGACATCGTCAAGGTGCAGGTGGTGGAGGTGGACGTGGCCCGCAAGCGCATCGGCCTGACCATGAAAATTGGCGCAGCACCCGCGCGCCAAGCTGGCGATAGGGCGGGAGACAACCGGTTTCAAACCGCGGGCCGTGGCGAGCGCCAGCGTGGTCAGGATGCAGGGTTTGCCGGCAATTCCGCCATGGCGTCAGCCTTTGCCAAGCTAAAGCGCTAAGCACCGCCCATAATGACGAGGTGTCGGAGCCTGCGCGGTAGAGGGTTCTGCGCAGGTCACGTTGGAGTCCCCGCGGCAGGAGAGCCTGCGCGGTAGAGGGTTCTGCGCAGGTCACGTTGGAGTCCCCGCGGCAGGAGAGCCTGGGTGGTACAGGGTTCTGCGGATGTCAAGGAGGAGGCCGAAGGCCGGGGGACACGAAGCAGGGCCCTGTGCCGCCCAGGCTCCTCGCATACCAAGACTGGAGGTAAGATTTTCATGAAACTGAGCGCCTTGCTGGAGCGGCAATTTAATCTTCCCAGCATTCCCAAAGTGGTGGCCTTGCTGCTGACCGAGCTTGGCCGCGAGGAAATCGACTTGCGCAAAGTCACCCAGCTCATCAGCACCGACCCCGCACTCACCACACGGCTATTGCAACTGTCAAATTCCAGCTTTTTCAAGCTCTCGGGCAAGATCAGCAGCGTCTCCGAGGCACTGGCCCTGCTGGACATGGCCCATGTCAAAACCATGGCACAGGCAGCCGCCACGGGTGCGTCACTCAAAGCCGTGCCTGGCATCCAGTTGCAGCGTTTTTGGGACTACAGCCTGAATGTCGCGAAGGTCTCGCGCAGCCTGGCCGGTCTGGTGCGGCAAAACCAGCAGGCCGCGTTTACCTGCGGCCTGATCCATGCCATTGGCGAACTGGCCATGCACCTGGCCATGCCCGAGGAAATGGCCAAGCTCGATGCCGAAGTCAAGCCACTGGATCTGCGCCGGGCCGCGCTGGAGCGGCGCGATTTCGACTACTGTTATGCGAGTGTGGGTGCCGGTTTTGCGCGTATGTGGCAGTTTCCCACCGCCATGATCGACGCGTTGGAGCACCAGTACGCACCTTTTGATAACGATGCGTATGAGCCATTGGCCGGGGTGATTCACCTCGCGGCGTGGCGTGCACGCGGCAAGGAGGCCAACCTGAGTGAACGGGGCTTGGCCGTGACCTTTCCCGGGTCGGTGGGCGTTGCGTTGGGTCTGGACATCGACATGGTGCTGCAACAAGACCCGTTTGACTGGGCCGCGCACAGCTGATGCAGGCACTGCACCTCTACGCCGGGCCACGGGCGCTGCAGGCGATTGCACAGAATGGGTTGCAACCCAAGGATATTGGCACCATTCCCGCCGCAGCAGGAGGCCCCAAAGGGTTGTTGCTGCTGGCCATGGACCGGTTTCTGTTCGGTGAGTGGTTGCCGCAATCCACCCAGCCAGTCGATCTGGTAGGCGCATCCATCGGTGCCTGGCGCATGGCAACGGCGTGTCTGACAGACCCATTGGCAGGGCTGGAGCGACTCGAGCATGACTACATTCACCAGCATTACGAACTGCCCCCCGGCCAAACCCGACCCACTGCGACCCAGGTGAGTGAAGAATTTGGCAAGAACCTGCGCGCGTTTTATGCGGGCCACATCGACGCCTTGCTACAACACCCGCGCTATCGGCTGCACGTGGTCACCTCACGGGGTCGTCATATCCTGGGTACCGAGCACCGATGGCGCACGCCCGTGGGATACCTTGGCGCATTCCTAACCAATGGATTGCACCGAAAGGCCATGGGCGCCTGGCTGGAGCGTGTGGTGTTCTCTGCCCCGTTGGCCGGTACGGACGCAGCATGTGCGCCACTGCCGTTCGGCACCCACGATTACCGCACCCGGCAACTGCCACTCACCGCCGCCAACTTCAACCAGGCGTTACAGGCCAGTTGCTCCATTCCCTTTGTGCTGCGTGCCGTGCACAACATTCCGGGTGCGCCACCGGGCGCCTATTGGGACGGCGGCATCACCGATTACCACCTGCATCTAAACTATGCCAACGTCCAGCGAAACGCTATGGTTTCAGGAGCTGCTCACGCTGATTCCACGGGCGCTGCAGGCATAAATGAACCGCAAAAATTGGTGCTATACCCGCATTTTCAGAAGGCCGTTGTGCCGGGTTGGCTCGACAAGAGTCTGAAATGGCGGCACCGCTCCACACATTTTTTGGACACCACGCTGGTGCTGGCACCCAATCCTGAATGGGTCAAGACACTGCCCAACGCCAAACTGCCCGACCGTACCGATTTCACCCGCTATGGCAACGATCTGGCAGCGCGCGTCAAGGCCTGGAAGTCGGCAACCTCGGCCAGCGAACAGTTGGTGGACGAGTTTGCACAGTGGCTGGAGCGCCCGGATGTCGCCCGGGTGCAACCGCTGTAGCCTGCGGGTGAGCCCTATTTGCCAAAGAGCCCTTTGAGGATACTTGCGGCGCCAGGCAGGGACAGGGGGTTGGAATCCGATGTCTCTTTTTTCGCTTTCTCGCTGCGACTGTCGTTGCTGGTGGATGCGCTGGACGGCTCGATTTCCTGCCCGAGCATCGCCATGGTGTTGGACTTCACCCGCAGCCGGACACTCCATTCCTGGTCCCACGGCACCTTGGGATCGGTGGGGCGCGGTGGGTAGACAAAACCATGCTCTCCACCGTAGGCGATCATCCGCAGCATGGCGCCGCCCTCGCGGCCCTTGCCCTCCACGCCGCCGTAAATCCCTTTGGGTACATCGCACTGGGTCACGCTCGATGCCAACAGAACCTTTTCCTTGGTCCACTTGTCGATGGTGGCGTTCGACAGATAGTCAAACAAGCCCATGCCGGTGTCGGGCAGGTCGCTACTGGACCAGAAGACCATGTCATCACCCTGCGCACCCATGGCATTGAGGAAGTAGGCTCGCGCGTTGGTGACCGGTGCCCAACTGAGTGCGACCGTGTCTTTCAGGGTTCCTTTGCTCTGCAATTCGATGGCCGGCATCACATCGTGCGCGGCGCCGAGATTGAACCGGAACGATTCTGGTACGCCGTCGCCCGTGATACGGTGTTCGCCCACCAGTGAAGCTCCGCGGGGCAAGGAGCGCTGGTCACGCTCATTGGGGTACACGTCATACCCTTCGCGGACTTTGGCACCACGGTCGGGTGCATATTTGCCGCCAAACGCATTGCCAAAAGCCTGCGCCGAGTCGGCCGAAAGCTTGCTCAGATCAATGATGCGTGGTTGCCCCGGTCGCACGGTCGCGCTACAGCCCCAATAAAACAACAGGCGGCCTTTGGGTTTCTCGTAGGTTCCTTCGTACTCCTTCTCGGGGCGAGGATCGCTCGTGACTGCAACCACTTTTTCGGCCAGGATGGGCAACAGGGGCAACTTGTCGCCCAATTTCATGCCTTGGGGAATCATTTGCGCGGCTTCCACGCCGGGTTTGAGTCCGTTCCACAGCGCCACATCCAGAATGCGTGGCGGCATCATGTGGAAAGAGCGGGCCGAGCCGTAATACTCTTTCCCGGTGGACTTGGCGTTGCCTCCGCCCATGGCACCCATCAGACCACCCATGAGTCCGCCCAGCCCTGGAATGTCGATTTCTGGCATGCCGGCCATCGAACCGGTGGACACGTCCATCCAGAGCAAGGTCTTCGGCGGACGCACAATTTGCTGCGTAGTCTGGGCATAGAGAGCGCCGGAGCACAGCAACAGGGTGGCGAAACCAATGGCATGGCGTTTGATATTCAGCTGCAACATAGTACCTCCCGTGAACACAGAAAACACACTATAGGCACAGGCCAAGCCCTTGACAAGAACGCCGCCCGCAATTCAGGCCTGACCGTTGCGTAATATCAAAGGGACGCAGCCAGCATGGCGCGGTAGTCGTCCTCGGATGCAATTTTCGGATTGGTCTTGTGGCAATGGTCAGCCATGGCGCCTTTGATGACCTGGTCGAACACGGCAGAGGTCACCCCCATTTCTGCCAAACCTGCGGGTAGCCCCAAGCGCGCATTCATGTCCTTGATGGCCAGCCCCAGATCACTCGCTGAGGATAGACCCATGGCGACTGCCATGCGCTGCAAGCGGTGTTCTTTTTGAATCGATTCCGCCTGCGCATTAAACGCAATCACGGCAGGCAAAAACATGGCGTTGAGCGTGCCATGGTGCAGCCGCGGGTCGACGCCGCCCAGGCTATGGCTGAGTGAGTGCACGCAGCCCAGACCCTTCTGAAACGCCATGGCACCCTGCATGCTGGCGCTCATCATATTGAGCCGTGCTTCGCGGTCCGAGCCGTCCTGTGTGGCACGCGCAATGTGTGCCCAACCGCGCGCCAAGCCGTCCAGCCCAATGCCATCGGCCGGCGGGTTGAAGGCAGGCGCCATGAAGGTCTCCATGCAGTGGGCAATGGCATCCATGCCAGTGGCCGCAGTCAATTTGGGAGGCAAGCCCAGGGTGAGTTCGGGATCGCAAATGGCGGTCTTGGGCACCAGAAACCAGGAATGAAAACCCAGTTTGCGGTGGTCGTCCACAATCACAATCGCTCCGCGCGCCACTTCGCTGCCGGTGCCGCTGGTGGTCGGCACAGCGATCAGTGGTGCTACCTTGTCGGTGATACGGGGCGAGCCACCCTCGATGGTGGCGTAGTGGGTGAGTGGTCCCTCGTGCGTGGCCGCAATCGCCACCCCTTTGGCGCAATCGATTGCCGATCCACCACCCACTGCAATCAGCCCGTCACAGCGGTTGGCTTTGTACACCGCTACTGCGGCGCGCACTGCAGCCTCGGTCGGATTGGAGGGCGTTTCATCAAAAATGGCGACGGGAAGGGCAGGCGATGTGGCGTGCAAGGCGTCGAGCGCCTTTTGCAGCACACCCGCCGCTTTCACGCCCTGATCTGTCACCACCAGGGGTCGCGTGATGCCTACCCGGTCGCATTCCTGCTTGAGCAGCTTAATGGCACCAAATTCAAACTGGACCTGTGTCACGTAGTAGATCAACGCCATGGCGACTCCGTTGGTAGTATTGAAGGGGCAGGGGCTCGAGGGTGCACTGCACTGCACGATCCGGCCGCGTTGGCGATGCGGTTGGCCTCAGAAGCCCATTGAGGCCAGCAAGTCGTCCACGTCGTCCTGTTTGAGTGCAGTGTCAGCGGTTTGCGGGCCCTGCAACTGGTGCGTTTCGCCGGTAAATTCTTCGGCTGCAGCGGTGCCGATTTCCGGTGAACTATCGAGCAGGAGTTGCACCAGTTGCATTTCGGTGCGGGTAATGATGTCGATGACCTTCTTGATCACCTGGCCCGACAGGTCCTGAAAATCCTGTGACATCATGATGTCGCTCAGCACTTCGGCCTGATTGCCTGCAAAAGCCGCCGTACGCTCGGCAAACTTCCCGCACACCAACATCAGCCCGCGCGCGCGCTCTACCGTGAGGTCTTCGGCGGCTGCCATGCGTGTCAGTGATTTGCCCAACTCTTCGCCGCGGGTGGACAGGTCATCGCACTGTGGCTTGGCGGTCTCTACGAGGGTCAACACCTTGTTGGCCGCGTCTTCGGTCATCTTGCCAACGTGGGCCAGCCGGTCACGGGCATTGGGGATCTCTTCAACTATGGCGTGGAGTTGATTGCCGCCCAGAACGGACAGCGCTTCATGCATCTCCCGGGTGATGGACCCCAAACGCGCATAGGCTTCTTCTTTGGTTAACGGAGCTGTCATCGACGGAACCAATCCCTTCTTGTCGCGGTGATTTGGTACCCATTATCGGTCCCAAAAACTCAGGCGCATGTGTTTTGCGACATAGTTTACCTGTGCCTCGCTCAAATATCTTCAAGAAGGGCGTAGGGCAGCGGCAAAAGCTGCAAAACAGGTCCGTCCGCTGCTCCCAGATGGACCGTGCTCGAGGAAACTGCCGTCAGCTGAAGCGACACAATGGCGTCCCACCCCCCGCTTGGGGCCGCAGCGGCTTGCACCACGGTGCCCACTGGTTGATTTGCATCGTCTGCAGCAAAAACCTCGGCACCGGACGAGGCGGGTGCTGCGCAGTGGGCTATGAACGCGCGGCGCTTCAGTGTTCCGCGAAATTGGCTTCGGGCGACCACTTCCTGCCCCGGGTAACAGCCCTTCTTGAAACTCACGCCGCCAACCGACTCGTAGTTCAGCATTTGCGGTACAAAGGTCTCCCACACCGGCAGGGTCACGGTGGCGACCCCGCTACGCACTTCTCCCCAGGCCCAGTGCTCCGCTGTTAGGGCTGGCCCCTGGGGAACTTCCCCCCCTACCGGCACCACCAGCAATTGACGGGATACGCCCTCTGCCGGATACAGGTTGACCAGCGTTGCTGCATCAAAATCGGACTTTGACCATGCAGGGACTGCGTGAGAAGCTACTGAAATCGTAGCGTCTCCGGCCAGACCAAAAACCTGAAACTGGTCCGACACATCAGTCAGTTTGGCTTTGGCACGCATCACAAACATCGAGAGTCGCTTGACTGTGGCGGCCAGCAGGTCCCGGCTGCAGACCAGAAAAATCACGCCATTCGGGCGTTTGAACCCTACAAAACTGGCTTGCATACGCCCCTTGGGATTGCAAAATGCCGCGAGTCGTGCGGTATCCTGGCCCAGCAGGGCAAAGTCGTGGGTCAACTGGCCCTGGATGAATTTCGCGGCATCTTTGCCTTCGATCTGTATGACGCCCAGATGGTTCAGGCGGGCAATGCCTTGGAGCACAAAATTGGGGTTGGATGAGGCAGGCACGCAGGGACTCCAGATTTGAACGAGACCCTGAATTATGATTGCCCTCTTCTTTTGTCAGGGGTTGTAGGGCTGTGCGTTTCCTGTTCATCGCGGTGCTGGCCGCCATTGTGGTTGTAGCAGGAGCCAGTTGGTCCTGGCTGGACCGGCCATTGCCGATATCAGGTGGGCCCATCGACCTTGCTGTAGAGCCTGGAGAAAGTGCCCGTGACGTGGCACTGGGAGTGGTACAGGCAGGCGTGCCGACGAACGCCGTGTGGTTGTATTGGTGGTTTCGCCTGTCGGGGGAGTCGCGTCAAATCAAGGCGGGTAGTTACGAGATTAGCGCTGGAACCACACCACGCAGTCTGTTGCAAAAACTGGTACGTGGCGACGAAGCCTTGCGCAGTGTTACCTTGGTGGAGGGGTGGACGTTCGGGCAATTGCAGGAAGCCTTGCAACGTGCCGATCAGCTCAAACCCGATTCCAGGTCCCTCACCCATACTGCGTTGATGGAGAAACTTGGAAAACCGGGTCTGGCCCCCGAAGGCCGGTTTTTCCCCGATACCTACACCTATGCCAAAGGTAGCAGCGACCTGGCGGTACTGCAGCGCGCCCTGCACGCGATGGACAAGAAGCTTGATGCGGCCTGGGCGCAGCGCAAACCGAACAGCCCGCTCAAGAGCCCGCACGAGGTGCTGGTACTGGCCAGCATCATAGAAAAGGAAACCGGCACTGCGGCCGACCGCGCCGAAGTCGGGGCCGTTTTTAACAACCGGCTGCGCATTGGCATGCGCTTGCAGACCGACCCGACGGTGATCTACGGCATGGGCAGCGCATTTGATGGCAATTTGCGCAAAGTCGATTTGCAGCGCGACACACCATGGAACACCTACACGCGCAACGGCCTGCCACCAACACCCATTTCCATGCCGGGCAAGGCTTCGCTGCTCGCCGCAGTGCAGCCTTCAGAGTCGAAAGCCCTTTATTTTGTGGCGCGTGGCGACGGCAGCAGCCAGTTCAGTGCTACGCTGGACGAGCACAACCGTGCAGTCAACAAGTTTCAGCGTGGGCAGTAAGGGCATGAACGGCATTTTTGTGAGCTTTGAGGGCATAGACGGAGCCGGCAAGTCCACCCATATCCACACGCTGGCGAAGTGTCTGGAGCAGCAGGGCAGGGTGGTTACGCTCACCCGCGAACCGGGGGGAACACCCCTGGCCGAGCAGTTGCGCGTGCTGGTGCTCAACGAACCCATGGACCCGATGACCGAAGCGCTGCTGGTATTTGCCGCCCGGCGCGAGCACGTTTGCCAGGTGATTGTGCCGGCCCTGGCGCGCGGCGAGGTGGTCTTGTGCGACCGGTTTACCGATGCCTCTTTCGCGTATCAGGGGGCCGGCCGTGGTTTCGACACGGCGATTCTGTCGCAACTCGAGCGCTGGGTGCAGGGCACTGCCACGTTTTCAGGAACTGCCGGCGAGCACGCGTTTGTACAGCCAGACCTGACCTTCTGGTTTGACTTGCCAGCACAGGTTGCGGCGAGTCGCTTGACCAATGCCCGATCGCCAGACAAGTTCGAGGCCCAGTCGAAGGAGTTTTTTGACCGGGTGTCACAGGGATACGCATTGCGTTTGGCGGCAGACTCCCAAAGGTTTGCGCGTATCGACGCCAACCAGACCCAAGACGCCGTCTGGAATGCAGTGCAGCAGGTGGCGCGTGGACGCGGATTGCTCCAATGAGCGCCCCAATGTCAGAGCGCCAGCTTGCGCCCTGGATTGCTGTCCAGACTGCGCAGTTGTTGCAGCAGCGCGGACACGCCTGGTTGTTGTACGGTCCATCTGGTCTGGGACAGTTTCGGTTGGCGATGGAGATGGCGAGTGCCTGGCTGTGTGAAGCGGTAGGCGTTGACGGCGCCTGCGGAAGCTGCGCGAGTTGCCATTCCGTACACGTGCATACCCATGCCGACTTGTGTGTGCTGATGCCCGAAACGACGATGCTGCAACATGGGTGGCCACTCAGCGAGAAAGCCCAGACTGAAATCGATGACAAAAAGCGCAAGCCAAGTCGGGAAATTCGTGTTGATGCGATGCGCGATGCCGTGGAATTCTCCCAGCGCACGAGTGCGCGGGGGCGTGGCAAGGTGGTGTTGGTGTTTCCCGCGGAGCAGATGAACGCGATCACTGCCAACGCCTTACTCAAGACGCTGGAAGAACCCCCCGGCGATGTCAAATTTGTGTTGGCCACCGAGTCTGTGCATCAACTCCTGCCGACCATTCGCAGCCGCTGCCTGGGGCATGCCATGTCGTGGCCTTCAACAGCCGCCGGCCAGCAATGGCTGGAGGCGCACGGTGTGCCGGCGACGCAGTCGGCCCTGTTGTTGCGAACTGCTGGCGGACGCCCTGACGAAGCCCTGGACAGCTTCGCCAGGGGCAAGGAAGTTGGTGCCTGGAGCAGTACCCTGCAAGCTTTGTCGCGCGGAGAAGCGGCGTACTTCAAGGACTGGGCGATTGCCCATCTGGTCGACACCTTGCAAATGGTTTGTCACGACGCCATGGCGCAACATGCCGGTGCTCAACCGCGATTTTTTGCGAATGGAGATTGGCGGGGAAACACTTCATGGACGGCGCTCTCTGGATGGAGCCAGGCCTTGATGGCGACCCGACGAACCATGGACCACCCCTTTAACACCGGATTGATGCTGGAGGCCCTTGTGGCGCAGGCCAAAACCGCACTAAACTCGCGGGACTAATTTCCACACCATGAGCACCTCCGCGGCAGCCACACCCAGACCCAGCGTCATACAGCTTTCCATTAAGGAAAAGGCTGCGTTGTACGCTGCCTATATCCCGATGTTCACCGAGGGTGGGGTGTTCATACCCACCCCGCGCGATTACATGCTGGGCGATGATGTGTATGTCTTGCTGTCGTTGCCAGACGATACCCAACGCTACCCGGTTGCGGGCAAAGTGGCTTGGGTAACACCACCAAAAGCCGCAGGTGGCCGCACCCAGGGAGTAGGCATCGTCTTCCCGAAGGATGAAAAGTCGCGCGTTCTGAAAACCAAGATCGAAGAAATTTTGGGCGCGCATCTGGCATCTGACCGGCCGACCCAGACGATCTGATTGGCGGCACGGTCCGCTTGCGTTAGCCCAGGGGTAAATCAATACCCCACCTGTTCCATCACAGTCCGTCACCATGTACACCGATTCCCACTGTCATCTGAGCTTTCCTGAACTGGCGTCTGAGATCAACACAGTTCTGTCGGACATGGCGCTGGCGCAAGTGAGCCGGGCGCTTTGTATTTGCACCACACTGGAGGAATTTGATCAGGTGCATCAACTTGCCCTGCAACATGACAACCTGTGGGCCACTGTCGGTGTACATCCGGACAACGAAGGTGTGCGCGAGCCTCTTATGCAGGATCTTTTGCAGCTAGGCGCCTTGCCAAGGGTCGTTGCCATTGGCGAAACCGGACTGGATTATTACCGCATCGGTCAACGCTCACTGGCCGACATGGAGTGGCAGCGTGACCGGTTTAGAACCCACGTTCGTGCTGCACGCAGCTTGCAAAAACCGCTGGTCATCCATACGCGCAGTGCCTCCGCTGACACGTTGGCGATTTTGAAGGAAGAAGGTGAGGATGGAAGCCGTGGATCAGCAGGGGGAGTGTTTCACTGTTTCACCGAAAGCGCTGCCGTGGCCAAGGCGGCGTTGGAGATGGGCTTTTACATTTCATTTTCCGGAATTTTGACGTTCAAGTCTGCGCAGGATTTGCGCGATCTTGCCACCTGGGTTCCGCTTGACAGACTTTTGATCGAGACCGATAGCCCTTACCTGGCGCCGGTCCCGCACCGTGGCAAGACCAACAATCCGTCTTACGTTCCCCATGTCGCAGCGCAGATTGGAAAACTTCGCGGGATGCCAGCCGAAGAGATCGGGCACCTCACAAGCGCCAATTTTTCCCGCCTTTTTCCGGGAGTTCGCGCATGATAAATTACTTTAAGTTTGCTTTAAATGTCATTGTATTTATTGGTTTTTCATCTTGTCAAGCAGGTTCCTATGATGATTTTTTTGTCGCCATCAAACGCGACAATGCCTGGACCATGTCGGACCTTTTGCGACGCGGGTTCGATCCCAATACGCCCAATCCGCAAGGTGTCCATGGATTGATCCTTGCCATTCAGGAACCATCTTTCCGGGTGATTGACCTTTTGATTGCTTGGCCGGCCACGCGGGTTGAGGCGCGCAACAGCGTCGACGAAAGTCCCTTGATGCTGGCGGCACTCCGGGGCTATCTCGATATTTGTCAAAAGCTGGTGGCACGCGATGCCGATGTGAACAAGACCGGCTGGACGCCATTGCACTATGCAGCCACCGGTGGACATGTCGAGATTGTTCAACTGCTGCTGGAGCGCCATGCCTATGTTGACGCGGAGTCTCCGAATGGCTCGACACCTCTGATGATGGCAGCCATGTACGGTAACGCGAGTACGGTCAAGGTGCTGATTGACGCTGGCGCTGATCCGGGCCTGCTGAACCAGGACAAGGTCAGCGCGCTGGACTTCGCCAGGAAGGCCAATAAGACCGATGCTGTGGCACTGATCGAAGCCGCCTTGAAGTCAAGAAGTGCCAAATAGTGCTCTCTGGATCGATATCCTGAAAATCCAAATGCACTTCAACTTTATACGATGTATATTATGTTAAGTTAAAGAGCAATGAATGTAGCTGATACTTCCCGAGAAATGCAACTCGTACTAACGAACAATGAATTTGACCGTCGGAACACTGGTATCCGAGAAGGATGCGCCCAGCGCCAGTTCGCCAGAACCATGTAAAACGCATTCCTCCCGACGCAGAAGAACTTCCGAGCCATTCCCGCCAGCAAAGCGCACCCAGCTGCCGTAGCTGCTGACGTCCACCAGAATAATGCTCCCATTGCGCCATTCGATACGGCAGTGCGTGCGCGAGACACGCGGATCGTTGACCACAAACTCGACATTGCGCACACGACCAATGTGCATTGGTAAATCAAAAGACTTGAAGCGCTTGGAGTAACCGCTCCAGTACAGCTCAACCTCGCGTCCTAACGCGTCAGCTTCGCCAGAGGCGTAAATGGGATCGATATCACCCTGCATGGTCAGGAAATCAGAGCTGTCGTCCTCTCGCCACTCAATTTGGTACACCGTACAGGGTTCAGCGCGCCCACGTATATGAATAGGCCCCAGAATTCGAAAAGTCACACCTTTGGCCTCGTCTACTGCACCAAGTGCCGCTGCATTTGCCCAAATCTGATGGGGACCACTGAGGTCACACAAACGGGAGGCCACGTTGACAGCATCGCCGTAACAATCGCCAGCCACGATCTCTACATCACCACTAGCAACACCAATACGGATGGGCATACGCATGTCTGCCGCAGTACGCATGATGCGCTTGTGGTGCACGCGTTGTATGTCAACGACAGCGGCAATGGCGTTTTCGGGCTCAGGAAACATCGCCAAAACACCATCACCAAGGGTCTTGACAACCTTCCCGCCGTGGCTTACGCACTGTTTTCCAATCCATGTCGTGATTTGGGTCACCGTCTCAGTGGCTCGGGCATTGCCCAATGCCTCAAACACAGCCGTGCTTCCATGCAAATCCGTAAAAACGACAGTTGTATGTACGCCCATTCCCGATTGTTCCGATGCTTGTTGTACGCAGA
This sequence comes from Rhodoferax sp., assembly GCA_020048895.1. Lineage (GTDB taxonomy): Bacteria > Pseudomonadota > Gammaproteobacteria > Burkholderiales > Burkholderiaceae_C > Allorhodoferax. The sequence continues at coordinate 29,702 of JAIFLV010000131.1, forward strand.
GTTTAGGGCATTGCAGAGGTCATGCCTACGTCCAAGGTCATCAACGGCGTCAATTTTTGCATTTGGCCGGTGCAACGCATTTACTTTTGCGCTTACTTCGGGGGAGATATGCAGCACACTGGCAAAGTGTGTTGGACACGTGATTTCCGCGGTATTGCAACAAATAATGAGATGGACACCTTCAAACTGGATCACTGGCATGCAAAGCCTGTTCAATGCATTGCCCGGTGCCGATCAACAGCGCAATGCGGCGGCGCATGAGAGCATTCGCCAGGCAATGCTGGACTGTATGGGAAAGACGACGGCGTCAGCACACCCGGTGGTTGCCTTGCGTGTTGCCCATGCGCACGACTTGCAGGACCTGTGGTACCTGCGCGGTGATGTGATGGCTGCATTGGCCACACAGCATGGTGAGGCTGTTGCTCGGAAAAAGTTGGGCCCCGTAAGCGACATGTTCAAAGGCCATGTTCCAAAAGGGCTCGAGTCCCGACCAAGTCCGCTGGACAGTTGAGCAAGTGCGGCAGTCAGCGTGACAATCAGCCCCAGTACAGCATCGCGTCGCGCTCGTCGACCATGAGGTCAGTAGGCAGACCTATCGGAAACACGACTTTGGTAGGCACGTGTCCATAAGGAAACTGTGTCAACACCGGTGACTTGACGCAGGTGCGCAGCCAATCCACGACCGCCTGCAATTTGAAGCCCTTGTCGTGCGGTATGAGCTGAAACTCCGTGAAGTGGCCCAGCACAATGGCTTTTTGGCTGGCCAATACACCCGCGTGCAGCAGCTGTGTCAGCATGCGCTCTATGCGGTAAGGGTGCTCTCCAACATCTTCCAGAAACAGAATTCCTCCCACGATCTTCGGGAAATAGGGCGTTCCGAGCAAGGACGCCAGCACGGTCAAATTGCCGCCCCACAGAGTTCTCCCCTTCAGGCGAACCGGTTGGGAGCACAATTCTGAAGCAGCAACGTCGCGCTTGGGCAGCGACCACCCCACCCCCTCCCCCTGGCCTGCCACCATGTCCTGAAAACAGGCTTCCATGATGTCGTCCAGCATACCCTCGACGCCGAATCCTTCGCACAAAGCGGGGCCCGTCCAGGTCACACTGCCGGTTTTTGCCAGTACCGCGGTCTGAAAGGCGGTAAAGTCGCTGATGCCAACAAATTGGGTGCCGCGCTCTATCGCCTTGGCCACGGCGCGGTAGCGGATGCCTGAAAGGATGCGGGTGAGCCCGTATCCTCCCCGGGAGATCAGTGCAATGTCGGCTTTGCTGGCCGCTGCCCGGTGGATTGCCGCGAGCCGGGTGGCATCATCACCGGCAAACCTCTGGAAACTCGTGAGCGCGTCGGGATCAACCTCGACTTCATGTCCCAGTGCTTGGAGACGCTGGACGCCACGCTTGAACGCCGCCTTGTCACGCACGGCGCCTGATGGTGAGTAGATATAGATGTGTTTTTTCGTTTGCATCAGTGGGATGGTACTAGGACTAACAGAGGATTAGGTGGCGCAATTTCTCTTAAACACCCTGGAAACACTTTGAAGCGGCCAATGCGATAACACGGCCGCCCTGCTCCTGCAAAAAATGGCCCGCATCCTCCAGGCGCAGCGGCTCATCGGGCACTTGCAGCGTGAGGCGAAGCGGCTCCATGACCACTGTTCCCAGCACGGGGTCCTGCATGCCAATGGCCATCATCGTGCGACCCTTCCATTGCGAAGACCAGAACCCCCGGCTTGCCCGGGAAACGGCAGCTCCGTCATCGTCCACTAACCGCGGCACCATGGCGGGAAACGCCCGTGTGGCTGCGCGGTGCCCCTGGTCTGGAAACGGCGCACTGTAGGCATCGCACTCTTGCGCTGAAAGCGACGGATTGCCGCGGGCAAAAAGACGAGCAATGTCGTACGCCGACTTGTTCGCACACATTTGTGCCCACGCTTCAAATCCGGGTGGCAAAGGGGAATCGCCCGTTGCCAGCAGGGTGTTCATCACCAGCAGTCCAACATAGCGGTCGGGCGCGGCCATGGGCAAGGTGAGGCCGAGCAAGCCACCCCAATCCTGCACCACCAGCACCACGCGTCGCAGATCAAGACGCTCGATCAACTCCAGCAGTACCTGCCGATGCCACGAAAAAGTGTGTGCATCCACACGCTTGGGTTTGTCGCTTTTGCCAAAACCGATCAGGTCGGGCGCAATCACGCGGTGTCCGCCATCCAGAAAAACGGGAACCATTTTGCGGTAAAGGTAACTCCAGGCCGGGTTTCCATGCAGACACAGGAAGGTCGTGCCATCCTGCGGGCCTTCATCCAGATAGTGCATGCGCAGGCCGGCCAGCGATGGCAGATCGTTGACATACCGCGGTTGCCATGGGTAATCCGGTATCCCGGCAAAACACGCATCAGGCGTTCGAAGGGCATCATTGCGCAACGGATGGTTGAGCACGCGCTCTGCTGCCAGCGCAGCGCGGCGACTGCGGAAAAATTCCTGCAGAGCCTGTCCACATGCCTGCCCCAGCACGCCCTGCTGCACTTCGGTGTGGTGATTGAGTTGCGGTTGCGCAAACAGATTCAGCACCGAGCCTGCGGCGCCGGTCTTGGCATCCGCGGCACCAAACACCACGCGGGCCAGGCGCGCATGCAGTATTGCGCCACAGCACATCGCGCAGGGCTCCAGCGTGACAAAGAGTTCGCATCCGTCAAGCCGGTAGTTGCCCAGCACTCTGGCGGCTTCACGCAAGGCGATGATTTCCGCGTGCGCCGTGGGGTCGTGGGTGCCGACAGGGGCGTTATGGCCGGTGGCAATGACCCGCCCGTCCTTCACCACCACCGCGCCGACCGGCACTTCGCCCGCATCAGCCGCAACCAATGCTGCATCCAGCGCAGCACGCATGAAACGTTCGTCGTCCATACTGCTATGCATTTGGTAGCTGCTTACGCACTATCCATGGGCCTAAAGAGGGAAAATGACACTATTTCTCGTCAGGCATTGGCCGCGGTTGCTGCACCGCCGCCTCTACCGCCGCCTTGTACTGCTGCTGAACTTGCTGCGACTGCTGTTGCACGTTGGCACCTGGGTCCGCGGAAATGCTGACAGCAGGAGTCCCCGGTGACGTTGGAACCTTGATCTCCTGCACCGAACCGAGCTGCTTCTTGGCCAGCATTCCCACAATGGCCAACACCACCAGCAGACTCAAGACGCCGAAGATAGAACGCATGTCAAATCCTTTGGTTAAGCCAGACCGAGTTGGTCCATCCAGCGCCCCAATGCCTGTTCCTTCGCATTGCCGGTTGCATAGACCGAACGCATGGCCGTGTGGGACTCAGGCAGCATTGCGAAAGGATGCTCGCGCATCAGTTGGGCAGCATGGGCCTGTTCTTCGGCCTTGAACTGGGGTGGCAGATACATATGCCACCGCTCAGGGCTTCAATGTCAGTGAGTGCACGATCCTGGCCGGTTCGAGCTGCAATGGGCGGTACGACACTTGCGCCCATTCGGTGGCCATATCCTGGTAGCGGCTGGAAAACACCAGACCGCTTTGGCCCGTCTGGTAGATGAACTGCGAGTTCTCCAGGTTGCTCAGGTCAAACACGGTGCGCATCGACGCCGCGTGGCGGTTGGCAAACGGTGTCTTCTCGTCATTGAGCCAGTATTGCCCCACGTTGACAGTGAAGCCGTCACCGCCGGTGGGCGTGCGCACTTCGTAATGTTTGTTGAGTGGTGCCACCATGCTGAAGGGGCGATGCTCGCTGCGAGCCACATGCGCCCTGCCCCATTGCCATTGGGCCACATCCGCGCCATAGCTGGCCTGCAAGCGATTGAGTGCACGGTCCAACGCCGCGTTCACGTGTTCTGCACATGTCTTGGGAGCACACCACCAGGGGTCCGGTCCCAGCAGCGCTTCTTCCACCGTGAAGCGGAAATGGCGTTTGCCGTACAGGCTCTTGAACGCCGCTGCGCCCAGTTTGGGCTCAACCAGGCCGCGTGCCATTTCATCGGCCCAGGCGGCAAAGATCAGAGGAGCGGCGGCCTGCGCACGCATCACCGCATCAAAGCCCTTGACCTGTGCCAAGGCGGCCGCGCCCAGCGGGTGGCTGGTCTGCGCTTTTTGCAGCACCGGCAGCAGGCGCTGGGTGGCCGATGAAAGCTGGTCAGCATGGATCTTCTGGATGCTGGCGGCATCGTGCTTGGGGGTCGCTGCCAGCAAGGCCTCAATGCGGTCAAAACGATGGGGCAGCGCAAAGTCTTGACCCAGGAAGAACTTGTAGCCCTCTGGTGTGATCTTTTGGTTGGCGGTGGCGATCCATCCCTTGGCACCATCGTCCTCGGGGGTGTCGGCTGCCGCAATCCAGCCGTCCCAATCGTAGCGGGCGTCCCATCCGGGGGATGGCGCCTGTCCCATGATGTCGTTGTCGGCCCGGCGCATCGGCACCCGACCGGCCGCCTTGAACGCAATGGTGCCTTCCACATCGGCCATGACGAAATTCTGCATAGGCGAATGCCAGGTATCAAGGGCCGTTTTGAATTCCGCCACACTTTGAGCGCGATTCGACCGCACGCCTGCCATGATCGTTTGGTTGTCCGAATCCAGCGCTGCCCAGCGCAATGCCAGCACGTACTTGCCGGTATTGAGCACGTCCTGGTGGGTTTTCTGCGCGTCGGTGATCACCGGTCCATGCCGGGTCATGCGCGAATTGAAAAACACATCCGCCTGCCCTTTCACCTTGATCACCTGGCGGCGGTTTTTGAAACGCGCCCAACTGGGCTGGCCATTTTCATCGGGTACACGGTACAGGGTGGGGTCGCTCGGGTGCAGTTCCTCAAGGTAGAGATCCTGCACGTCGGGACCGGTGTTGGTCACGCCCCATGCCACTTTTTCGGTGCGGCCCAGCACCACAAAGGGCAGGCCCGGAAATGTAGCGCCAACCACCTTCATGCCCGGTGCCTGCATGCTGGCAAAGTACCAGATGGCCGGCGCACTCAAGCCCAGATGCGGGTCGTTGGCCAGCAAGGGCTTGCCGCTGACCGTGTTGCTTCCGGCGACCACCCAGTTGTTGCTGCCTTTGCCTTCTACCGCACCCAGGTTGTCAACAAATTGAGTCGACCAGTCCTGCGCTTGAGCCAGCATATTCGCATTAAAAAGCCCGCTGGCGCTTACCGGGGTTGCGGGAACAGCTCCTGTTTTAGGAGCATCGTGGGTCTGGGCAGCGGTCCCAGGCTTGTAAACACCCAGGTCCGCATACAGCTTTGCCAGGTCAATTTTGGCGACTGGAGACTCCTTGCCATAGGGCGCGAGCAACTGCCACAAACGGTCGGTTGGAAGATGCTGCGCAGCAGTCAATCGGGCAAACTCCAGCCCCCAGTTGCCGCCAAGGTCCAGCGCCATCATGATCGACCAGCCCACGCTGTCCTGAGGCGTCCAGGTGCCGGGCTTGATGCGCAAAAGGTGAAACTCAGGCGGCAAAGACTGGCTGCTGGTTTTGTTAAATGCATTGATGCCGTCGGCATAGCGCTGCAGCGCCTCGCGCCCTTCACGTGGCAACCCGTCCCACTGAAACTGGGCCGCGCGCACGATGCCCAAGGTGCGCATCAGCTTGTCGGTCTCCAGCGCAGGCGCACCCAGAATCTCTGACAGCTCGCCGCGCATCACCCGCCGGTTGAACTCCAGCTGCCAGCCACGCTCCTGGGCATGCACGTAGCCCAATGCAAACCAGGCATCCTGCGGCGTGCTGGCCTTTATATGCGTGACATCGGACGCATCGCGCTCTATGTGAATGGGCGCCTTTGCTCCGGGAGCGTGCAATACGCCGTCCATCACCGGAAAGGTGTTGCGCACATACAGGCTGCCACCCACCGCGCCCGCAATTACCAATACACCAAACCCTTGCAACGTTCGTTTAAACCAACTCATTCAAGACTACCTCACTGAAGTTGAGCACCATCGCAGAAACCACGGTATGGTAACCAATCCTCGGGGTGCGCGAGACTCCGCAAAGCCTACTCAAATCACGTTCCGTGTTGTGACTTACAAAGCAGCTTTGCGCACTGCATCTTGCAGCGCTGGCAAAACGTCCTCGTAGTTGAATCCGTTTTGCCCTTTCAGCGGTGGCAACACCACTTGCCGGTTCAGCCACTCCCGCAAGCTTTGCCCTTCGCCTGGGCGTACCAGAGGATCATGACTGTTGCCGGGAAAACGAAACTCTGTCAGATTCTGAGGGTTGTCTTTGAATTTGTCCTGAAACCCAACCGCTGGCAGATCTTTGGTTCCGCCTGCCCATGGGTCTTCATCTTCGATAGACGACCACATGGGTAGCCGAGTGTCCCATTTCCAAAGATGGTCGTACTGGCGACTGATGCTTTGCTTGTGGCAGATTCCCCCTTTGACCTGTGGATCACCGCGGTTCCAGTGGTACGTGGTGCGGCATCCCTCGCTGTGTCCGCTCAAGAAGATGGGCAATGCGGTCAGTGTTTTCACCCAGCGAATTGCTTCTTCAATATCGTCACCCCGTGCGTCCAGCCGTGCCGGGTTCATGGCTGTGTAGATGCCCTCCCGTGCTCGCTCCCCCGCGAGTATGAGCATTTCTGCCGATGAGCCGCCTGGACAGCCAGTCTTGTTGCCCTCCCGGGTCACAAACTCCGGTGTGATGACAGCGAAGCCTTCACGGTTGTAGAACTGTGCAACGGGGGTTTCCCAGCCCCGCATGCCGCCGCAACCGTGGTTGTGGATGATGACGCCCCGCACACCGGGCACACGTGACAGGAGCACGGCAAACTTCTCCCGGTACACCGCACCGAACTGCGGCAGGTAGAAAACACTGCGGTTCAGCACTGTTCGCGTTTGGCTTTTGTCATAGGCTGGCACTTGGCGGCTTTGTTGCGCGACAGCGGGTGTCGTTACCGTTGCTGTTGCTGCTGATAGGGCAACAGCTAGGGCAAAACGGGCCCGTAAGCTTGTTTTCATGTCAATTCGCCTTCACAAATTAGGTACTCAGTACGCGGCGCAAGCATCGGAGGGCTTACCGTCATCCGCGCCGCCCAGGAATGCCAGCATCGGAACCTTGTTCGCATTGATTCGGTCAAGCCAGAATCGCGTGTTGCAGTTGCCTTGCTACAGCGGAATGTGACAAGCGAATTTCGGAGCGTCGGTGATGACCGCCATTTGCAACTGTAAGTTCATTCCCACTCAATGGTTGCCGGTGGTTTGCTCGACACGTCGTACGTCACACGGTTGATGCCGCGCACTTCATTGATGATGCGGCCAGACACTTTCTTCAGTAGCGCGTAGGGCAACTCGGCCCAGTCGGCGGTCATGAAGTCGCTGGTCTGCACGGCGCGCAAGGCCACCACATAGTCGTAGGTCCGGCCATCACCCATCACACCCACACTTTTGACCGGCAGAAACACAGTGAAGGCCTGGCTGGTCAGGTCATACCAGCTCTTGCTGCTATCGGGGTCGATAAAGTTGCGCAGTTCTTCGATAAAGATCGCATCGGCACGGCGCAGCAAGTCGGCGTATTCCTTCTTCACTTCCCCAAGGATGCGAACACCCAAACCGGGGCCGGGGAACGGGTGGCGGTACACCATGTCGTGCGGCAGACCGAGCGCAACGCCGAGTTCCCGTACTTCATCCTTAAAGAGTTCGCGCAGCGGCTCCAGCAATTTGAGCCCGAGTTGCTCGGGCAGCCCACCGACGTTGTGGTGGCTCTTGATGGTGACCGCCTTCTTGTTCTTGGCGCCGCCGGACTCGATCACGTCCGGGTAAATGGTGCCTTGGGCCAGAAACGTTGCTCCTTTTTTGCTAGCGTCCTGCGCAGTCAGCGTAAGCGCTGCAGCCTTAAAGACCTCCACAAATTCACGTCCAATGATCTTGCGCTTGGCCTCCGGGTCCATCACGCCGGCGAGGTGCCCCAGAAACTGGTCGCTGGCATCCACTCGCACCACCTTGGCGTGCAGTTGGCCCACAAACATGTCCATCACCATGTCACCCTCGTTCAGGCGCAGCAGGCCATGGTCGACAAACACACAGGTGAGCTGGTCGCCAATGGCGCGGTGAATCAGGGCGGCGGCCACCGACGAATCCACGCCCCCTGAAAGGCCCAGGATGACTTCTTCCGTTCCCACCTGGGCGCGGATTTTCTCCACCGCTTCGGCGATGTAGTCGCCCATGATCCAGTCCGCTCGCGTGGCGCAGATGTCCAGCACAAAACGGTTGAGGATGGCGCTACCCTGCCGCGTGTGGGTCACCTCCGGGTGAAACTGCACGGCGTAAAAACGACGGGCTTCATCGGCCATGCCGGCAATCGGACAGGCATCGTTGGACGCCATCAGCTTGAATCCGGGTGGCAGTTCGGTGACTTTGTCGCCATGGCTCATCCAGACGTCGAGCAGGCCATGCCCGTCGGCATTGGTGATGTCCTGGATGCCATCGAACAGCCGGGTGTGGCCGCGGGCGCGGATCTGTGCCGCGCCAAACTCGCGCGTTTTTCCTGCTTCCACTTTGCCGCCAAGTTGCTGTGCCATGGTCTGCATGCCATAGCAGATGCCCAGCACCGGAACACCCAATTCAAACACCGCCTGTGGGGCCTTGTCAGTAGCCTCCTCATACACACTGGCGTGGCTGCCGGAGAGAATGACGCCCTTGAGGTTGCCGTCCTTGGCGTAGTCTCGCACCCACTGGTCACTGACATCGCACGGATGCACTTCACAAAACACGTGGGCCTCACGCACGCGCCGGGCAATGAGTTGCGTAACTTGCGAGCCAAAATCGAGAATCAGGATGCGTTGGTGGGCCATAAGATCAAACCTTGGAAGATCCAGCGAGGACAACGCGCCGGTGTTGAAAATGCCAGATCGCCAGGACCAGCGAGATCAGCTGAATAAAGCTCGCTACAAACAGGGGCAACCCCAGTTGGACGCTGCCCGCTGGCGCACCAGAGACCAGTGCCAGCAGACCAGCACCCGCCAGAGGCGCTATCACGGCCATCATGCTGTTGAGGGACGACACTGCACCCAGCGTCTGCCCCTGCACATTGGCATCGGCCGCGCTCGATACGATGCTTTGCAGTGTCGAACCGGTCGCCGCGGAAGCCATGTTGAGAACGATGACGAGAAAAAACATCCACGGTTGCGTCACCAGGCCATAGGCCGCATAGGCAAGCGCCGCCGAGCACAGCCCGATGATGGACAACTGCTGGGGAGATATGCGCCTGAGCACGTGCTTGAGCAATACGCCCTGCATCACCACATTGACCAGTCCCACCAGCATCAGTGACAGACCGGTCTCATGCGGTCCCCAGCCAAACTTGAATGTGGTGAACAGTACCCACGTGGAGTGCAGCATGAACTGCGCCAGTGTGCTCAGGGCAATCACTGCCACCAGTGGCCCGACGCCACCGAGACCCACCAGCCCGCGCAAGGACGACACCGGGTTGGCACTACGCCAGACAAACGGTGCGCGTTGTGCAACTGGCAGGCTCTCCGGCAACACAAAGTAGCCATAAATCCAGTTGATTACCGCCAGCGAGCCGGATGCGATGAACGGCAAGCGCACATCGACACTGCCCATCACACCGCCGATGGCTGGCCCCAAAATGAAACCAACGCCCATCATGGCACCCAGCAAGCCAAAACGTCGGGCGCGGTCCTGCGGCGGTGTGATGTCGGCCACGTAGGCATTCGCCACTGCAATATTGGCCTGCATCGCGCCGCCAATCAGGCGCACCCACACCAGCATCCACAGGCTCGTCGCAGCGGCCGTCATGAAGAAATTGAAGGCCAGCCCGGAGAATCCGATGAGCAACACCGGGCGACGCCCGAACCGGTCCGACAAGGCACCCAGAATCGGCGAGCCGAAGAAATTGGCGATGCCAAAGGCAAAAGAAACCGCGCCGAACCAGAACGCCTGGTCGGCCTTGGAGTCGGTAAACAGCCCCACCATGTGCGGCAG
>JAIFLV010000122.1 GCA_020048895.1 Rhodoferax sp.
GCGCGTCAAATCGCCCACAGTTCCAGCATCGCTTGCACAAACGGTTGCGCCACCGCTGTTTGCAGCGAGTTCATTTCAAGCGCTTGTCCACGGACAAAGACGCTGTCAATACTCCGACCTGAACCGGAAAAAACAAATGCATCGAGCACATAGTCCGGCGAAATGCCCAGCAAGGCTGGCGAGCGGGTGTCGAGCGTACAGAAGTCTGCCCGCTGACCGACAGCGATTCCGCCAAGTGGTCGCCCGGTCGCCGTCAGCCCGCCGGAAAGCGCAGCTTCCAACATGCCGGCCGCAGAACTCTCCTGGCGCAGTGCCATGGCCGCCACGTTGCGCTGGCGATGGTGCAAACGCTGGGAGTATTCCAATAGCCGCAGTTCCTCTGTCCAGCTTCGGCTGACATGGCTGTCCGAACCAATCGACCAGGCCCCCTGCACCGCAGCGTAACCGGGAAGGTCAAACACGCCATCACCCAGATTGGCCTCGGTGGTTGGGCAGATCACGATCGCGGCGCCAACCCGGCGGACACCCGCAAGCTCGGCCGGTGTGGTGTGGGTGGCATGCACCAGATTCCAGGAGGCGTCAACCGGAGCGTGGTCCAGCAACCACTCGATGGGGCGTTGCCCGGTGTGGGCGATACAGTCCTGCACCTCCTGCATTTGCTCGGCGATGTGTATGTGCACGGGAAGACCGGCTGACCGCGCGTAGGCCGCCATCTCGCTCAAAGCGGCTGGATCGACCGCGCGCAGGGAGTGCAAGGCGATGCCCAGGTTGATGGCTGGATCACCCGCAATGTGGCGTTGCACTTCTTCCACGATACGGGCAATGCTCTGTGGCGTGGAGGCAAAGCGGCGCTGGTCGTCGCGCAGGCCAGTCGCTGTGAAGCCCGAACGCATGTACAACGTGGGCAGCAGGGTCAGCCCGATTCCACTGTGCTGCGCCGCACGCACCAGAGCCAGCGACATCTCCGCCGGGTTGGAATAGGCCGTACCATTCACGTCGTTGTGCAGGTAGTGAAATTCACAGACCTGGGTGTAGCCAGCGGCCAGCAGTTCGGCGTAGAGTTGACCTGCAATGGCCTCCAGTTGCTCTGGCGTAATGCGGTTGGCAGCGGCGTACATGCGGTCGCGCCAGCTCCAGAAGTCGTCACTGGCGTGTACGCCAACGCTGCGCCGCTCGGTCAAACCGGCGATGGCGCGCTGAAAGGCGTGGCTGTGCGCATTGACCAGGCCCGGCAGCACCGGGCCACTGAGTCGGATCGCCGAGGCACGTTGTTCGGGCGTGGCCCCGACCTGCACTTGGCTCCAGACTCCGCTCTGCGCTACCTCCAGCAAGACGTCGCTTTCCCACCGTCCCTGCACCCAGGCCTGCTCTGCTACGAACCGGTTTGCTACGTTATTCATAGCTGTTCACGCACGCCAACAAAGCGCTGGAGACCATTTTCTTTAAAAGGGGTTGTATGCGTGCGGCGCGCTCCTCGTCGTATGCAAAGGGTGCCTCCTCCTGCATGTAGAGACTCTGACACATCTCCAGCTGCACCGCATGCACATGCTCTGCGGGCCGGCCGTAGTGGCGCGTAATGTAGCCGCCTTTGAAACGGCCGTTGACTGCGGTGGACACCTCGGGGCTGGCAACGCAGACCTGCTCCACGGCTGCGGTGATCGACGCGTCCGCACTGGCATCGCTGGCAGTGCCAATGTTGAGGTCGGATAGGCGGCCTTCAAACAGCCAGGGAATTTCGGAACGGATGCTGTGGGCGTCCCACAAGAGAACACGCCCATATTGCGAGCGCAGCCGCTGCAGCTCGGTCGCAAGCGCATCATGGTAGGGCTGCCAATACAGCGCCCTGCGGCGCAAACGCTCTGCCCCATCGGGCTCGAATCCTTGCCGGTACAGCACTTCACCGGTGAAGAAACGTGTCGGGCACAGCTCGGTGTTGGATGCTCCCGGATACATGGGCGCATCATCCGGCGGACGGTTCAGGTCGATCACATAGCGGGAGAAGCGCGGCGTCAGCACGGTGGCACCCAGGTCCGCCAAGAAGTTGTAGAGACGCTGCAGATGCCAGTCGGTGTCTTCCAACCCGAGTGCCCGTGGCACATAGCTATGCCGCAACTCCACGGGAATTTCTGTGCCAATGTGAGGCATGCTGACCAAAATGGGCACTTGGCCCTGCACCAGCGTAAAGATAGTTTGCGGCGTCATGCGACTTGCCCCTTGAATACGGTTTGTATGCGAGGATTGCTTCCGAGTGCATAGCACAACTGCGCCGGATGCTGCACATCCCACAGCACAAAGTCGGCCCGCTGGCCAGCAGCCAGCACGCCGCGGTCCGCCAGGCCCAGCGCAGCCGCGGCGTTGCGCGTCACGCCGGCCAGCGCTTCCTCAGGCGTCAGGCGAAACAGCGTGCACGCCATATTGAGCATCAGCAACAGCGACGTGCAGGGGGAACTTCCAGGATTGCAATCGGTGGAAATGGCCATGGGCACACCGAGCCTGCGCAGCAACCCGATGGGCGGCAATCTGGTTTCCCGCAGAAAGTAGAAGGCACCAGGCAGCAACACGGCCACCGTGCCAGCCGCCGCCATGGCCTGAGCGCCCTCGTCTGACAGCCACTCCAGGTGGTCACAGCTCAACGCCTGGTAACGGGACGCAAGCTGCGCGCCACCACTGTCGCTAAGTTGCTCGGCGTGCAGCTTGACCGGCAAGCCCAGCGCTTTCGCTGCAACAAAGATCCGCTCCATCTGGGGCACATTGAAAGCGATACACTCACAAAAACCGTCGACGGCATCCACCAGTCCCTCGGCCTGCAAGGCAGGCAGCATCCGCAATACAGCGTCCACATAGTCGTCCGTTCGCCCCGCAAACTCAGGCGGCACGGCGTGGGCACCCAGGAACGTGGTGCATACATCCACCGGGTGGGTTCGTGCAAGTCCGCGCGCAACCGTCAGGCACTTACGCTCGTGTTCGAGCGCAAGTCCATAGCCCGATTTGATCTCGATGGTGGTGACGCCCTCCCCGATCAACTGGGTCAGCCGCCTGGCACTGCTGCGCTCTAGTTCGGCCCGGCTGGCTGCCCGCGTGGCCCGCACCGTGGATGCAATGCCACCACCGGCGCGGGCGATGTCCTCATAACTCGCACCCGTGAGGCGCATCTCAAACTCCTGCGCACGGTCGCCGCCGTAGACCAGGTGGGTGTGGCAATCGATCAGTCCAGGGGTGACGAGCGCACCACTCGCATCGTGGCGCACAGTGCACTGGCGTTCCAGTGCCTGCGGCAATTGCTGCCGTAACCCAACCCAGGCAATGGTGGAACCTTCTGTGACGAGCGCCGCATCGTCGATCAAGCCGTAGGGCTGCGCAACGTGAGCCGCGAGGCTGGCGATACGGCAGTGGGTCCATAGCTGCATGGTCATAGCGACACCTCGATCCACAGCGCATTGGCCGCATCCACCTGTATGGGTGCGTAGGGCGGCACGTTGCGCCACACCAGTGTGTGCGGCTCCAACTCCAGTTTTCCAGAGTCAAACTGGACCGTTGCGCCCGCCTGGATTGCGTAGACAGCTATCATTTTTGGAGCGTTGAGGGTGGCGCCAAATTGTCCCTGAATGCGTGCCATGTGCGAGGGACCTGACCCCTGCCGAACCATCAGATTGAAATCCTGGGTTGACCCCTGCAACAACGAGCAATGGGTCGCAGAGGCACCATCGAAGTGCAGCGGTGCATCGGTTGCATGCAAAACATGCGGTGTACCGTCCACATCCAGCCGAACACCTGCACCACCCAATACCGCAAACCAGCGCTCCACGCCATCAAAGTGCGAAAATGGGCCATCGACGTCGATCTGCGCCACCGACATGCGCCACAGCCAATCGTCTTCATGGGGCGAGGTCGCCAGTTCCCTGGTAACGCCACCACCATTGCGCCACGGACTGGGCTGCACATCGGCGAGTCGAACAATTTTCCAGCTCATGCCTGAAACTTCCCCTCAAAACTGTAACGTGACCCAGGGTAGACGAGGCGAACCACACTCGCCACGTGCGAACCGCTCACGGTGCGGCGCACCATGGCCAGACACGCCTCGGTGGTAGCGATATCCAGATACCTAGCTTGCTCCGCCGTGGGCAGACAGGCTTCAATCGAATACGTCGCTTCGGTGAGAGGTGCCACGGCAAGCAAGTGGCGGGTGGGCGTTGTCTGCGCAAAGTCGACGTTCAGGTACAAGGGAGCAGCCGCCGGGTTGACGAAGCGATCTTCGTACTGGATCGGAACCCCGTTTTCGAGATGCACCAGCACGGTGTGAAAGACCCGGGCGCCGGACCGAAGCCCCAGTAACTTTGCAAGCGCGGCACTGGCCTTCTCGGCTTTGGACAGCAGCACACGGGTAGAGTGCAGATGCCCCCGCTCCAGCACTTCTTCCTGAATATCGCGCAGGGTCAGGTTCGAAGATATGCGGTGCAATTCGGCGACAAAGGTACCAGAGCCCTGCACCCGCGTCACCATTCCCTCGGCGGTGAGTTCCCGCAACGCCCGGTTGACCGTCATGCGGCTCACCCCAAACTGCTGCATCAGAGCAGCTTCACTCGGCACGGGAGCACCTGGCTTCCACTCGCCGCTGCTGATGTGGGCCTTGATGAAGGACTTGACCTGACCGTAGACCGGAAGTGACATGGAACTCTCTGGCGGTATCACAGAAGAAATGTGGAGGACTGGAGTTTAACCGGGTTGACACAAGTTGTATAGACAAGTAATAATCCGCCCCACCTTAGAGCCCTATGGAGCCGCACATGTCTGACCTTTCCACCAACCGCTTCCTGAATAGCAAGGCTCGCGCCGTGCGTGCCCCACGCGGTGCAGAACTGAGCTGCGCCAACTGGCAAATTGAAGCGGCCTACCGGATGCTGCAAAACAATCTGGACCCTGAAGTGGCGGAAAACCCGGACTCGCTGGTGGTCTACGGGGGCATTGGCAAGGCGGCACGCAACTGGAGCGCGTTCGACGCGATTCTGGATACTCTGCGGCAACTGAAACCCGATGAGACGCTGCTGGTGCAGAGCGGCAAGCCGGTTGGTGTGTTTAGCACCCACGAAGGCGCGCCGCGCGTTTTGATTGCCAACTCCAACCTGGTGCCCAAGTGGGCCAACTGGGAACACTTCAACGAGCTCGACCGCAAGGGTCTGATGATGTACGGCCAAATGACCGCCGGTAGCTGGATTTACATCGGCTCCCAGGGCATTGTGCAAGGCACTTATGAAACCTTTGTCGAAGCCGGACGCCAGCATTACAACGGCAGCCTTGTCGGGCGCTGGGCGCTGACGGCGGGTTTGGGCGGTATGGGTGGTGCGCAGCCATTGGCCGCCACTTTTGCCGGTGCCTGTTCGCTCACCATTGAATGCCAGCAAACCAGCATAGACTTTCGCCTGCGCACCCGCTATGTCGACGAACAGGCGCACGATCTGGACGACGCACTGACGCGCATAGCGCAATACACCGCAGAGAAGAAGGCCATCTCCGTCGCCCTGTGCGGCAATGCCGCCGACATCGTGCCCGAACTGGTGCGTCGCGCAAAAGCAGGCGGCATCCGGCCCGACATCGTCACCGACCAAACCTCGGCGCACGACATCATCAACGGCTATCTGCCGTCCGGATGGACCGTTGCCCAATGGAAGTCGGCACAAAAAGATGTCGCCCAGCACGCTGCATTGACGAAAGCCGCGGGCCAATCCTGCGCGCAGCATGTGCAGGCGATGCTGGAGTTTCACGCCATGGGCATACCGACCGTGGACTATGGCAACAACCTGCGCCAGGTCGCCAAGGACTATGGCGTCGACCATGCGTTTGACTACCCCGGCTTTGTTCCCGCCTACGTGCGGCCCCTGTTCTGTCGCGGTGTCGGGCCGTTCCGCTGGGTGGCCCTGAGCGGCGACCCAGAAGACATCCGCAAGACGGATGCAAAGATGAAGGAACTATTTCCGGACAATGCCCACTTGCACCGGTGGCTGGATATGGCACAAGAGCGTATTGCGTTCCAGGGACTGCCGGCGCGTATCTGCTGGATCGGACTGGGTGAGCGCCACCTGGCGGGTTTGGCCTTCAATGAGATGGTCAAGACTGGTGAGCTCAAGGGCCCCATCGTCATTGGCCGCGACCATCTGGACAGTGGATCGGTCGCCTCCCCCAACCGTGAAACTGAGGCCATGCTGGATGGCAGTGATGCAGTAAGCGACTGGCCGCTTCTCAACGCATTGCTCAACACCGCCAGTGGCGCCACCTGGGTCAGCCTGCACCATGGTGGTGGCGTTGGCATGGGCTACTCGCAGCACAGCGGCGTGGTCATTGTCGCGGATGGCACGCCCCAGGCTTCTGAAAAACTGGCGCGGGTCCTGTTCAATGACCCGGCTACGGGCGTGATGCGACACGCGGATGCGGGCTACGACCTGGCACTGCAATGTGCGCGAAGCAATCAGTTGCATCTTCCGATGCTGACCTGACCACAGTTCCCAGGTTCGACGCCATTACTCCTTGCGAGAAGAAACCATGATCATCCAACCCGGACATCTGACACTGGCGCAATTGCGCCAACTGCATGACGCTCCCGAGACCATTTCACTGGACCCCACAGCCCTGCCAGGCATCCGCGCCAGCGCGGCGCTGGTGCAACAAGCAGCTCATGGCGGCGCTGCCGTTTATGGCGTGAATACCGGCTTTGGCAAATTGGCCAACCAACGTATCGCCCAGAGCGATCTCGAAAAGCTCCAGATCAATTTGCTGCGTTCGCACGCCGTGGGCGTGGGTGAGCCCCTGTCCGAACGCGTCGTGCGTCTGATCCTGTTAACAAAAGCCGCAAGTCTGGCACGGGGATTTTCGGGTATTCGTGAACAGGTGATCGATCGTTTGATTGCCTTTTACAACCTTGGAATTACACCCGTGATTCCCTGCCAGGGCTCGGTCGGCGCGTCCGGCGACCTTGCGCCACTGTCGCACCTGTGCCTGCCACTCGTGGGCGAAGGTGAAGTGATCTACCAGGGCGAGCGCATGCATTCGGCTGCTGCCTTGCAGCGATGTGCACTGGAACCCCTCACACTGTCAGCCAAAGAGGGTTTGGCATTGATCAACGGCACACAAGTCTCTACTTCCTTGGCCATCGACGCACTCTTTGCCACGGAGCGGCTTTTCGAAGCGGCAGTCATCGCTGGTGCCCTGACACTCGATGCGGCGCGCGGCAGTGATGGCCCGTTTGATGCGCGCATCCATGCCGTGCGCGGACAACCGGGTCAAATCGACTGCGCGGCAGCATACCGGGCGCTGACTGCGAACAGTGAAATTCGCAAGTCCCACCTCGAAGGCGATGACCGGGTGCAAGACCCCTATTGCCTGCGCTGCCAACCCCAGGTGATGGGTGCCTGCCTGGACCAGATGCGCTATGCCACGCAGGTGCTGCTGCGTGAAGCCAACGCAGTCACCGACAACCCTCTGGTGTTTGCTGATACCCATACATTGCTGTCGGGGGGGAATTTCCATGCGGAGCCAGTCGCGCTGGTGGCCGATGCTCTGGCGGTGGTCATCGCGGAAATAGGCGCCATCGCCGAACGCAGAATCGCCATGCTGGTCGATACCGTGGTATCGCGCCTCCCCGCGTTTCTAACCCCGGAGCCGGGGCTGAACTCCGGGTTCATGATCGTGCACGTGACAGCTGCCGCATTGGCATCTGAAAACAAGTCACTGGCCCATCCGGCAAGCGTAGACAGTCTGCCTACATCTGCCAACCAGGAGGACCATGTGTCGATGGCCACCTTCGCAGCGAGGCGCCTGCAAGGCATGCTACGCAACACCGAGTACATCATCGCTATTGAGTTGCTTGCGGCTGCACAGGGGATCGAATTCCTGCGCCCGCTCACGAGTTCAGCGGCCCTGGAAAGCGTGTTGGCATTGGTGCGGTCAGCATCCCCCGCCATGATGATTGACCGCAGTCTGGCCAGCGATATGGAGCGCGTACGGGAATTGATCGCCTTGGGCCGTGTCGAATTCACAGGTGAGGCACAGATTCCAGAACTCAGTGCCCTTCAGCTTGGCTGATTGACCGGTGACCAGGTGCGGTGCTAGCGCCGCACCACGGCGTCGCCAGGCTCAAAATCGGCGATGCGAATGGAGTTCTTGCTCAAATATTCACGCATCACATCGGCATCTACGAACCCGGTGTTGACGTAGCCAGGGTGATCGGCCAGTTTGGGGTAGCCGTCGCCACCGTTGGCATGAAAGTTATTCAGCGCCATGCGATATGTCTTCGCTGGATCAATGGGTGCACCCCGGATGGTTGCAGACTCCACTTCGCCCCCTGTGATGACCAGCTTCACTCCGGCAAATTGTGCAAAGGCGCCGGAACCAACGCTCATCTTGGCCGCTATCTGCAGATAAGCCAGTAGCTCTGAGCCACTCAAGGTGACCACCCCGATCGTGTTGCCCCATGGTTGCACTTTGAGAATGTCCTTGTAGGTCAGCTTGCCCGCGGGCATGGAGTCACGCACGCCACCGGAGTTAATGATCCCCAAGTCGGCATTGGCCTTGTTCATGAAGAGGCTCGCTATGAAGACACCCATGTTGGTCGGCTGTCTGCGAATGCTGTCACGCTTGCCGTCCAGCACACCGTCACTCTCACCAACAGTGGCATCCAGCGCTGCACGACCTTTCTCCTGAAAGGGCTGGAGCAGCGCCAACATTTCAGGGTTTTCCGGGATTTCCGGACTGTAGGTTTGCTTGACCTCCTTGCCGTCAGCACCCTTGATAGTCAACTTCAGGTTGACAGGCAACAACGCATACCTGACAAGCTGAAAGTTGCCGTCTTTGTATTCAAAGTCAGCACGACCTACAAATTTCCCCCACTCGTGTGCCTGCACTATCCAGGTACCGTTCTGACGGTCGGGCGCACACGCCGTACCAGGCACATACGCATCATTGCGACGGGATGCGGCACCCAGTTGCTCCAGCATGCACACCGGGTTCTGGCTGTGGCCACCCACGATGAGATCAATGCCAGGAACTGCACGCGCCATTTCCACATCTCCCGGCGCGTTCACACCACGGGCACCATTGGTGTAATGGCCCATGTGCGTCGCTGCAATAACCACATGGGCTTGGCGTTTCAATTCGGGCAACAATGAGGCGGCCTCTTGCGCGGGTACACGAAAGTCAACTCCGGCCACTTGCGTGGAGTCCACCATCTTGCGGGTATCGTCGGTGGTTAACCCCATCACGGCAATCTTCAATCCCCCTCGGTCAAACAGAGCGTACGGCTTGAACAGTCGCTGGTTGTCCTTATAAATATTGGCCGATAGCATGGGAAAGTTGGCCCACTGAATCTGCTTTCTCAGAACCGGCAGCGGCTTGTCAAACTCATGGTTACCGAGTGCCATCGCGTCGTAGCCCAACAAGTTCATGCCACGGAAGTCGGGTTCGGCTTCCTGGGTGTCCGACTCAGGCACACCAGTGTTCACATCTCCGCCATCCAGCAGCAACAAGTGCCCCCCGGCGGACGCGACTTCGCTGCGGACCCGGTCGATGAGCGTCTTGCGGGCAGCCATGCCGTACTCACCATCGCCGTTCTTCCAGAACCGTCCATGGTGGTCATTCGTATGCAATACCGTCAGCTTGATGGGCTGTGGTGGGGGCATCAGTGTGCTGTGCGGACCACTGGCACACCCCGCCAACATCGCCAACAACAGCAAACCATAGCTCCATCGATACTTGATCAGGCAAGACATACAAATTCCTCAGGGTAATTACTCGGGACGCCAACAGCGTAAGCGCAAAGTTTACCCAAGCTCAAGGCACTGCTAATCGATGTGCGAAACTCGGGCGCCGCGAACGCGACCGTCCAAGACTTCGATGGTGCAGATGTAGCGGGAAAATGGCGGGATTCCGGTGAATCCGACCTGCACCCTTTCGCTTGAAATGCGGCGCAGCAGCCGCTCCCCGATGGTCGCAGCGTCAGTGGCTAGAGGCGAGGCCGGAGATCCCGGGATCGCCCTGTCACAAAATGCCTGAGCGCCTGCCCGAGCAGCAACTTCAAGGTATGCACACAGCCCTGTCACACCTGCGACGATCGCTGCAATTACCACAAACCTACGCTTACGATGACCCACCCTAGCCGACCCTCGTCCGCTGTCGGTCAACTTCTATACCGATCGACCATGAACGTCACTTGACGATGAAGACTTTGTGCTTCTCGAGAATCTTTCTAAACTCCGGGTGCTTGCGCAGGTTGTTCAGATCTGGATCGAGGCGCAGCGCATCGTAGTCCGAGAAACCTTTCGTCAGGGCTGCATCAATCTCGTCAAGCGCCAGATCCACGTTTCCATTGAGTGAATGCAGACTGGCGTAGTTGTAGCGTACCGACGCACTGTCTGGCGCCAACTCTTTTGCCTTGCGCAGATCTTCTTCGGCCTTGTTGAACTTCTTCAACTGCATATAGGTTACGGCACGGCTCGAATAGGCCTCGGCATACTTGGGATCCTTTTGTATCGCCATGGAAAACTCGCGCAGGGCGTTGTCAATGTTCTCCGCACGAACCGTCGCATCCCGGGCGTTCTTCGCCATGCTGATGTAGGAAAACGCCTGGGTGGAGTGGGCTCGCACTTCCAGGCTGGGTTCATACTTCGCCGAGGCGACTGATTCTGGCGCAGCAACAGGCGTCGGTGCCGCAGGAGTTGAAACGGCCGCTACTGGCGCCGGCGTCACCGGGGCCGGCGCTGCAGCGGCGACTGGCTCCGCTGGCTTGGAAAGCCCGGGAATCTTGTCACAACCTGACACCAGGGCGAGAGCACCGGAGATGGCAAGCATCAAAGCAGATGACTTCAGGGTATGTTGCATATTTTCCTCTTTGGTGTTTACCGGGGTTTGCCCTGTGCCAGTCGCATGTCCCAATTGGGCAAGGTCGCCAGGGCCTGTGGATTCTGATCAATGTCTCTGCCTTTTTCTTCCTTGACCCGGCTGACCACACGGGGCTTGGCATAGTTGAAAGCCTGCTGGACGGAGCCACCGTAGCGGTTCAATCCATCAATGAAGTAATAGGTGAATATGCTGTTGCGTAACTTCTCGGATTCCCAAGACTGCTCACCCGAACCACTGGCACCAATCAACACCTTTCCGTAAGGCTCTACGGTCTCACCCCCCATGGACTTTGCAACGGCAGCGCGGGCGGGCTCTTGCTCCAGAACCAAGTCTTTGGACCCTGTCAGCACCCTGCGGCTGTACTCCTTGCTGATGCCATAACCTTCGTTGTCATCAGCCCCGAGGGACTTGCCCCCTGGTGGAAGGAATCCGGGTACGGCGCGGTATGCACCGTTGCTATAGCAGGTGTCCAATATCATGATGACGCGCTTTGCCCGAATTTCACCCACAAATTGCTGCAGCATTTCTTCCGTGATGGATGTGTGCCAGATGCGCTCACGCGGTTTGGTCTCGGTGTCATGGGTAATGATGTTGACGGCCCCCTTCTTGTCTGGCGGACTGCCGTGACTGCTCATATACACGGTGACTAGGTCGTCTTCCTCGGCGATATTGCGCACGCGATCCATGGCAGCAGCAATGTTGGCCCGTGTTGCATGCTCATTGCTCAGGAATGTCACGTTTTCTGGCCGAAACTGACCCCGACCGGAGTCCGTCAAGAAGTGGTAAAACGTCAACGCATCGCGCTCAGCGTACTCCAGTGGCTGAATCCCGAAGCGGAAACGTCCCACCCCAATCACCAGCGCATAACGATTGCGAATAGGGCCAGGCGCCGCGCCAGAACGTACTGGCGGCTGCAAAACATTCGCCCGCGCAAAAAGATTGCCAAGCTTCTTTTCCCAGGTCTTGACCCTGATATTTTCTGGCGTAACAGGCGAAACCCACTTCACACCAACGATCACCTGCGCCTTTGAAAAAGCCCGGTCGACTTCGGGCTCATCGGCATACTCCCCCTTGAGTTCGACCCTGCCATAAGAGTCAAACTCGACCCTGCCTGCATGAATGCCATCCCGCGCTAGCGCCGAGTTGATGATTTGCAGATGCTCGGACGTGACAGGTGAAGGTTCATGTTGCGCATGGGCCTGTAAACCGGCCCAGGCCACCATGAAGGTCAAGCCAAGCTGCGCCAGGGACTTGAGTCGGTTCAGCAAGAGCACACTGCCCTCATGTCTTCTTGATGATGATTTCCTGCGCTGCCTCATGTTCGCGGCCCAATGCGCTCACCTTGAATGTCACGCGGTAACGTCCTTCCGCAACCTCATTGGGCATACTGGTCTGCCCTTCCGAGCGCCGACTTCCCAAAGCAGCGGTCAGTGGTGTTGTTTCAGACCCCAGCTCCTTCCACTTGCTGTCCTTGGGGTCAAAGAAGTGCACGGTGCGTGTTTCAACGACCTTGATCTCCTTGTGCGCGCCTGCTGACATGACGTAATACGAACCGCTGAGCTTGAACGCACCTCCAGGGGTGACCTGGGTCGGAGCAATGGTGAAACTCTGAATCCGGACCTCATCTCCACGACCAGCCGCGTAACCGATCGAAGCCGCAGTCTGCTTGGCGTCTGCCACCGGGAAGCTATTGGTGTCGGAGTAGTACTTGAGACATTTACCCCACGCATAGCTATGTGCCAATGCGCCTCCGACAATGGCCCCGGTCACTGCACCCTGGGCACGGTCTTCTTTGCTTGAGACCAGCATGCCCAACAGCGCCCCACCAATCGACCCACCCACAACGTATTGATTGACACAACTTTTTTGAGCCTCAGCGCGCTGCTGATCGTTCAATTGAGTGCCAGGTTGCGGCAGGGTCACGCAGGCCACCAGCGCAACTGGAAGCAACGCAGAACCAAGCATGTGAAAACGACTTACTCTCATGAGAATGCCTCCTCAGGCCAAAACCTATCTGCTCATCAGGCTGCAAGCATTGCGCTTGACTAACGCATCAAGAACACATCACCGGTGTTTGAGCTTGATTTCAAGAGTCAGGATGCCGCCACTGGCAATCGCCGCAGTCGGCACCATGCCGTAGTTCTGCCCGTCGGCGGTGGACTCCATGATCAAATCCTTGGCACCTCCACTCACCGCCTTGAAACCCTGTCTTGGAGACACGACTGCATAACTGCTTTCCATCTGGTCTTCCACCATCAGGTCCTTGGCGCCTCTGGCCTTCAAGCTCTTCGCGCCTTCCAAGGAGGCCACCATCGTGGCACTCGCTTGGTCCGTCGGCAGGGGCGCATATGCGCTGGAGCTGGACATTGGGTCAGGCATGGGTGGCGGTGGCGGCATTGACTCGCTCGGCATCGCAGGCGGCGGCGCGTACTGAGCAGTCGATGGGCTGGAATAGGTAGCAGGCTGGTATTGCGGTGGCGGTGGTGGCGCCGCTGGAGCGGGCGCCGAAACCATTTGCCGACCCGCACCTGGCGCCACGAACGGGCTTGGCTCATTGGACAGCATGATCAGCAGATTTTCGGTGCCCGGATTGTTGTCAAAGCGCAAATTGCTATTGGGTGGAATCTGGGTCAATTTATGAGCATCGACATACTCGCTAAACAGCACATTCATCCGGCCTGACGTTCCAATATTGGCAACGGTCAAGTAGCCAGGCCGGTTGGTGCTGGCCAATACTTTGACGCGTTCACCGGATCGAAACACACGGTTCTTCGAAACAGGCCGCATCTGCCCGTCGTCTTCGATTGCCAGAATCTGGTACGAAATGCCAACGTACTTCCCAGTGGCCGACTCAGTAGCGGCAGGGGCCGCAATTGGTGCATTCACCGACATGCCAATCGTTGCCCCCCCGGAACCACTGTCAAAGATGGCCTTGGCACCTGTAGGACCTGCCATCGCGGCACAAGAAAGCGCGGCCGTGATCCCAGCAAGCAGCACCGATCTAGTTCCCAATACTTCTGAAACTCGCATTGCAAAACTCCTCATGGTTCTAGAGAATGTCGAAGATCTCCACGACATTATTGCTATCAGAAGGTGCACCGATATGATCTACATCAACCAACCAACCAAGCTCTATCGGAATACTGGCCAAGAGCCAATCGCAGCATGCGATTCGAAAGCCTCGCCGTTGCACAGTAACTGGCTTCGTTCTTGCCTCAATAGGCAAGGGGTTTCGGTGGTGGGAACTGAGAGATTCGAACTCTCGACCTACGGATTAAGAGTCCGCTGCTCTACCAACTGAGCTAAGTTCCCATTAGGTGAAATTTGGCATGATCAGCAGAGGGATCACCCGCCGTATGCCGGGCTGAATTCTAGCAGCAAATCGGGAGCATTCTGGGGGTCGGTGGGAGCAGTTTTGGGCAGGGATAAGGTTGGCATCGAGGGTCTTGGGAAGGTCTCCGCTCGGCCCTGCTTGGTGGTCTGGGTTGGGGTAGCGGGTTCGGTATGGGGCGGGTCGGCCTCCGGTTCGATCGCAAAGAGCAACGTACCTATGGTCCGCTGCTCTAGTTGGGCAGTAGGTGGAATGGTGGCTACGGAGTGGTAGGAGGTTGAGGGTGAACCAATCTAAAATGAACCACTTTTTTCGGAACTCCCACCATGGACTTTGAGTTTGAAACGTTGAAGAAAATTGCCAAGCGGGTTGGCGACAATGCGACCTTCAAGCTGGAACCCAAAGAAGTACCCTTTGCCCTAATGGGTGCAGGCCGGAGTTGGCTTGAGCAAGTCGATCAAAAGAGCGGCTTGTACAAATTCACTGCCGCAGGTTTGCGAACCCTTGGAAAGCAGAAATAGCCCATGTCAATTGCACGTGCACCTGTGGGACGCATTCGCGATGTTGGCGCGAGGATAAAAGCCTTGGAGGACATCCTCATGAGTAATCGTACGATCCCGATGGCAGAGCAGGCAAAGATCCACGCAGACATCCGACAGTTGAAGAAGGAACTGCAAGACCTCGAGAAGCGCACACGGTAGGAACACACAAATCAATCGACGCACCCGACGACTCGAAGCCTCCTGAGGTCGCCGCTGAAGTCGACCGTTGGTGTGCCCCCGCCCCGTCTGGC
>JAIFLV010000173.1 GCA_020048895.1 Rhodoferax sp.
GTGATGCGGAATACGCTTACAACCATGTTGTGCAACCGGAATTGCTTTTGTACCTTGCGAAGGCATCCGGCGTTGACAGTCAACTGGTTGCCGCGGCCAATCGTGCTTTTGAAAAGCGCACCTCTCTGATGCAAGCTGCTGGCGCAATTCGGGCAATCGTTCCATGGGGAACAGTGGCGGCTTGCTTGTGGCCAACTGCTAGGCAAAACTAGAGGCCCTACAAACAGCGCCAGCCCTATGCGACAATGGGACTGTGCCGCTACCGCAACAGGGGGTCACATTTCATTTTTACGGTATTTTTGACGGTATTTCGGGAATTGGAAATTGGAGAACCTAGCATTCATGCGGGTTACAGCCTGTTTTCACATCCCTGACGGTGCACCATTTGGTGACTTCGTAACGTATCAGGCAAGCTCAATACCCGCGTGGCTTATTGCTACAGCGGGTTTTCATTTTTTATTGAAAACCCATGTCCAGACTGCTGATCGCAACACTGAGCCTGCTGACTGCCACTGTGGCCCTGACGGGTTGCAGCCAGGAAGCTCCCGACAACCACCCCAATCAGCCTGTGAGCAAGCGTCGCGCCGTGTTCAAGGAGTTCACACGCACGCTGGAGCCTATGGGCATGGTGGCGCGCGACCGCGCAACCTACAACGCTGCCACCTTTCTGGCGCAGGCGCAGGCGCTGCAAAAACTGTCGGCCCAGCCCTGGCCGCTGTTCACCCCCGACAGTGACTACCCACCCACCAAGGCCGACTCCAAAGTCTGGCAACAGCCCGACGACTTCAAGAAGGCGCAATTGCAATTCCAGCAGGTGGTCGATGAACTGGCCGAGGCTGCCACTGGCACCGATCTGGACCGCATCAAGACGAGCGTCAACAACGTCCAGAAGAGCTGCAAGACGTGCCATGACGCGTTTCGCAAAGACCGGTTGTATTGAAGCTACTTCCAGACGCCTGAATCTTGGCCGCTGATTCATTCGTCGCTTTGACAACGTGGCCCAACAGGCCATCGCCCAACTGTGCGCGGCCTCCAATGCCGTGGCGCTGCAAAAAGTCATGGTGACTGAGCACAAGTCCTGAGTGGCTCACGTAAGGTTGTCGTCGGCTCATCAGCTCGGGGGTACTTCTTCGCATTCTTCAAGAGCTTGTCTGCAATTGCGAGGTCCAGATCCACGCCCGTGTGGTCGGCCAATTGCAAGAGATAGAGCGCGACATCTGCCAACTCTTCACCCACACGCATCTGCAGCGTCGGGTTCAGTCTGGTGGCGAGGGACTCTTGCGGTGTCTGCCACTGAAAAAGTTCCATGAGTTCGGCAGCTTCGACCATCAGCGCCATGGACAGGTTCTTGGGCGTATGAAACTCCTCCCATTTTCGGTCTGCGGCAAACGTTCTGAGGGTCTGCTGCAATTGAATGATGTCCACGATGCCTCGCCTTCCTTGTTGATTTTCAGACTATACAAACACGATCCAAGGATCTTCGCCAGAAAAAAAGACCCCGAAGGGTCTTTTCTGAAATCCAAAAAGAATCAACTTACTTTTTGGCAGCAGGCTTTGCGGCCTTCTTGGGTGCGGCAGCTTTCGGAGCAGCAGCTTTCGGAGCAGCAGCGGCAGGTGCTCCCTTCAACGCAGTGCGCTGGTCACGCAGTGTGTTGATCTCGGCGCCAAGCTTGTTCTTGCGCTCGGTCAGTTTTGCAATGTTTGCGGTCAACTTTGCAATTGCTTTTGCAGTCTTGGACTCTGCAGGCTTCTTTGCAGGCGCCTTGGCAGCGGGCTTGGCCGCCTTGGCAGGAGTTGCCGCTTTCTTGGGTGCTGCAGCCTTAGGCGCAGTCGTCTTTTTCGCAGTTGCCATTTTAAAATTTCCTTATTGAATGTACTGACGGAAAGAATTTGTCAGTGCCGTATTGTCGCAAGTAAACTGACTCCAACAAAAAAAGTTTTCCTGGAAAGGTTTGAAATGCCCATTTATGAATACGCCTGTGGTGGCTGTGGAAACAAGTTTGAAGCGCTGGTGCGCACCGATTCGGTGGTTGCATGCCCGAGTTGCCAATCGCAGGACTTGGAAAAATTGCTGTCGGTGTTTGCAACTACCGGAGACACTGCCAAGGCAGCACCTGTGATGCCAAGCCCGTGTGGCTCCTGCGGCCACCCTGATGGGCCGGGAGCCTGTCGTATGCAATGAAGACCAGCGGGTTCACTCGGCATCAACAGCCAGTGTCATCCAATTGCGATGGGTTGCGCCTGGCTGCAATGCGATTGCACGCTCCGCCACATCACCGCGTTCCACACACAGATAACCCACGTGGTTGCCCGCGCCAATGTCGGGCATGTTCCGGTCATTGACCCCTGCATTCCACACTACCGCGCAGTGGGCATCCGAATCGATGCGCACCGCGTGGGTGTGCATCTTGAGGGTCTGCACGGCCGGCACATCCAGATAGATGCGATCCATCGCTGCGGGAATGGAGACCTCACCCTGCTGCTGCCTGCGGCTCAAATTGTCCAGCTTGTCGATATAAAAAGTGTCATCGAGCCCCACTACGCGCGTCTTTGCAACATCGTCCACGGCGAAGTAGGTATGGAATGCAAAGGCCAGTGGGGCGACAACGTCGCTGTGGTTTTCAATAGTGAGCCCCAGCGTCAACACACTGCCAACGAGCACATCGAATCTGAACTTAAAAGCATGTGGCCACAGAGCATTTGTGGACGCATTGCCCTCAAGTTCAAACGCCAGGCGTGTGGCTCCGGTGCTTATGGTCTGTGCGTCCACCACAGTCCACGCGGTGGTTCTGGCAAATCCATGCATGGATTTGCCGTCGGTGCCCGGACCAAACCAGGGCAGGCACAGTGGAATTCCGCCGCGAATCGGTTTGCCAGATTCCAGCACGCACCGGGGCGAAACCCAGAGCATTTCACGCTCCCCCTTTGGCTGAAAGGCCAACACATGCGCGCCTTGCAAAGCGATGACGGCACGACCGAGCCCATTGTCTACCAGCAGCAACGGCAGACCGGCATCGCCCGGTTGATGCAGCGCCGGGTAGACGTCAATGGAGTTGGCAAACTGAATCCCGCTATCCATGAGGCGTGCTTGATCAATGGGCTGGGAGTGCATCTGATACTTTCCTAAAAAAGGCGATTACAGCGCGTCCCAGTGTAAGGTCGACACACGGGTCCTGCCCATTTATGCTGCTGGCCAACGCCAAAACAGTGTCATACCTTCCAAAGTGGACTGGTATGGGCATATGATTGATTCTCTCCACTAACTCCATTTCTCTCATCATGAAAACTTTGATTGTTGTATGCGCAATGGCATTGCTGGTTGTGGCTTGCGGTGGTAGCTCGGTGGACCCCAAAGCGACGGGTGCGCAAAAAGAAACGTCCACCAACAAGCCCGCATTTGAGACGCCGCCCACGCCCGGTGGAAAGAACTAGTTGCGGCTTTCTCCCTGGCGACAGGTCGCAGGGGGAATGTTTGGCACACTGAAGGGCTTCTCCAATTGTTGACTGCAAGGAATCTCCACCATGAAACATCTCAGCGGCCTGGACTCGGCGTTCCTGCATCTTGAATCTCCCGAAATGCCGATGCACATCGGCTCGCTCCATGTGCTCGATCTTCCAGAGGGTTACACGGGAGATTTCTTTGAAGATACCAAAGCCAATGTGCTACAGCGCCTGCACTTGGCGGATGTTTTTACACGCAAACTGGCGCACATGCCGTTGGACTTGTCGAACCCGGTGTGGGTGGAAGACGAGGACATTGACATCGACTACCACGTGCGCCACGTGACCTTGCCCAAGCCAGGCAGCAACCGTCAGCTGCAGCAGTACGTGGCGCGGCTGCATTCCAGTCTGCTTGACCGCAGTCGCCCCTTGTGGGAGTACTTTGTGATCGACGGTCTGAAGAGTGGCCAGATGGCGCTCTACGTCAAGGTGCACCATGCGGGCCTCGATGGCCAGGCGGGGGTACAGGCGGCCAAGGCCATCTTCGATCTGGAGCCCACGGGACGGGTCATCAAGCCGCCGCGCCTGCGTGCCCGGCGCAACCAGTACCAGCTCGGTGCTGCGGAATTGCTCGGCGCTGCGGTGCGCAACACCTTGCACCAGTCGGTGGGCCTGGTGCGTTCGATCCCGATGCTGGCAAGGGCAGCGAAAGACACCTTGGCTCTGCCGCGGGACGCAAACGGCAAGCGCATTTGGGCGTTGCCCAAGGGCGTCAAGATTTTTGCTCCACGTACGGTGCTCAACGTCGCCATTACCAACCAGCGCACCTTCGCCGGGCGCACCGTGCCCTTGCAGGAGGTTAAATTCATCGCGAAGGCGCTCGGGGTGTCGCTCAACGACGTCGTGCTGGCCACCACGTCGGGAGGCTTGCGCAACTTCCTGCGCGAAAACAATGAGCTGCCGCTGGAGGCCTTGTCGGCGGCGGTACCGGTCAGCCTGCGCCAGGACGGTGACACCAGCGCCAACAACCAGGTCAGCATGGTGTCGATGAACCTCGCGACCGACACGCCGGACCGGCTGGAGCGCCTGCTGAAGATCCATGCGTCGTCAGAAAAAACCAAAGTGGCGATGGCGCGCTTGAAAACAGCAATCCCGATCGACTTTCCGTTGCCTGCAGCGCCCTGGCTGATGTCGGCATTGGCATCCCTGTTCAGTCGCTCGCGTCTGGCCAATGTCATGCCGCCGCTGGCCAATCTTGTGGTCTCCAATGTCGCAGGCATTCCGGTGCAACTGTATTTTTCCGGAGCCAAGGTAGTGTGCTACTACCCGGTGTCCATTCCGGCGCACAGCATGGCATTGAACGTGACGGTGCAAAGCTACAACGGGCGCCTGGACTACGGCCTGATTGCCTGCCGACGCGCCTTGCCCGACATTGACGAGTTGGCCGACGCGCTGCTCGATGAGCATCGCAAACTGCTAGAGCTTGCGCAGGCCAAAGTTGCTCCCCAATTGAGCATCGTGAACCAGGCAGCAGCGCTTGCGACCGGTGCGCGTGCGCCCGTGGCGCGCCGCGGCGGCAAGCTGAAGGCAGTTGCATCGTCCAGCAGAAGAAAGCGTGCCGCCAGCGCCACTGCCTGAAGTCCCGATGCAGAAAATTCAAACGTCGCAAGCCGGCATTGCGCCACCCGCAGACACTGCAATGCGCCAATTGCTGGGTCTATTTGAGCTGCAGCAGCTCGCAGCGGACCACTACCTTGGCGAAAGTCTCGACCTGGGTTTCCGCAATCTCTTTGGCGGGCACATTCTTGGTCAGGCGCTGCGTGCGGCGGGCAACACCTGCGAAGACCGGTCAGTCCATTCGCTGCATGCCTACTTCATCCGTGGCGGGGACCCCCGGCAGCCGATTCACTACAAGGTCGAACGCATCCGCGATGGCACGAGCTTCAGCGTGCGCCGGGTGACGGCCTCGCAAGAGAACAAGACAATTCTGACCCTGGCTTCGTCATTCCAGATCGAAGAGGACGGGTTTGCGCACCAAGCCACCATGCCCGATGTCCCGCCACCCGAGTCACTCACGATCCACCGCGACACCACGCGCGAAATGGCGCAGGGCGATGACGACCAGATCACCAGTGACCGTGCCATCGAAATCCGCCATGTGGACCCACTCGACCACTTGCAACCGGAGATCAGACCGCCTTCGCAATGCACCTGGTTTCGTGCGGTGGGTGCGGTTGCAGGCAAGCAAGCATTGCACCGGTGTCTGCTGGCCTATGCCTCGGATTTTGGGCTGATGGCTACCTGCATGCGCCCGCACGGCGTAACCTATTACCAGCCCAGTATGGTAACGGCCAGCCTGGACCACGCCATGTGGTTCTACCAGGATGTGCGTGTTGACGAGTGGCTGCTGTACGTCTGCGAAAGCCCGGCCGCAGCCCATGGGCGTGGCATCAACCATGGCAACATTTTCCGCCGCGATGGCACCCTGGTGGCGTGTGTGGCGCAGGAGGGTCTGTTCAGAAGGGCGGCAAACCGCTGAACGGCAGGTGCTACGTTAAACTGCCCACGCAGCATCGCGTTTGCACTCTGGTTTCTTTT
The DNA here is from genome assembly GCA_020048895.1 of Rhodoferax sp. GTDB lineage: Bacteria > Pseudomonadota > Gammaproteobacteria > Burkholderiales > Burkholderiaceae_C > Allorhodoferax. Next base: position 6,040 of record JAIFLV010000173.1, read on the forward strand.
CTCTTTATCAACTTCAAGGGTACGTCAATGAATTTCCTGAAAAAACTCGTGACCTCGGTGGGTCTGCTGACCCTGGCATTGGGCAGCGTGCAGGCTCAGAACAAGGAACTCGTCGTTGGCTCCAGCGCCACCTACCGACCGTTCGCCTATGAGAGTCCGACCAAGGAAATTGTGGGCTACGACGTGGACATCATCAAGGCCGTGGCGCAAAAGGCGGGTTTGCAAATCAAGATTGTCAACACCCCCTGGACTGGCATCTTTGCCGCGCTGAACAATGGCGATGTGGACCTGGTTGTGTCCGGCGTCACCATCAATGACAAGCGCAAGCAGTCGTACGACTTCACGACACCGTATTTTGAAGCGCGCCAACTAATTGCAGTGCATGAGAGCAGTACCGCCAAAGGACTGAAAGATCTAGCGGGCAAGAAGATTGGGGTGGTTACTGGCAGCACCGGGGACGACACGGCTTCGCGTGAGTTTGGCAAGACCAATCCGGATATTCGCCGCTTCGAAAGTACGCCCGTGGTTATTTCCGAGTTGGCCAACGGTGGCCTGGACGCCGCCATTGGCGACAACGGTGTGATTGCATTTCGCACGCAGGAGCACAAGCATTTGAAGACTGTGGCGGACCCCAATTTCCCTAAAGAGTTCTTTGGCATCGTGGTGAAGCAGGGCAACAAGGCACTGCTCGACAAGCTCAACGCCGGTCTGGCGGGTGTCAAGGCCGATGGCAGCTACGCGCAGATTTACAAGAAATGGTTTCAGGCCGAGGCGCCCGTATTGCCTGCAAACTGATGTCCATCGGGCGCTGACCTGATGGAGCAAGTGCTCTGGTTCGGCTGGTTTCGAGCCGACATCATTGCCGAATATGGCGTGATGTTCTGGCGCGGTCTGTTGATGACCATTGGCGTGACGATCATCTGCATCGTGCAGGGCACTGGCCTGGGGCTGGCTGTGGGCATGGCGCGGCTGGCCGAAGCGCGGCATGCACCCGCACGCCAGATCTGCACCTATTTGCTGCGTTGGCCCTCCACGGTGTACGTCAGTTTCTTCCGGGGAACACCGCTGTTTGTGCAGATTCTCCTCATGCACTTTGCCGTATTGCCGTTGTTCATCAATCCGGCCGATGGGCTGATTATTTCGGGCTCCGCGGCGCGCGACCTGAAGCAGAACTATGGTGCGTTTCTGTCGGGCATCCTGGCGCTCACACTCAATGCAGGAGCCTATATTTCCGAGATCTTTCGTGCTGGTATCCAGTCAATTGACCGCGGGCAGATCGAGGCCTCTCGCTCGCTGGGCATGAGTTTTTGGCGCACCATGTTCCATGTGGTATTGCCGCAGGCCTTTCGCCGCATGCTGCCGCCCCTGGGCAACAACGCCATCGCTCTGCTCAAGGATTCGTCCCTGATTTCTGCCATTGGCCTGGCCGAACTGGCCTATGCGGCGCGCACTGTGGCAGGCGCCTATTCGCGCTACTGGGAGCCCTACCTCACGATTTCGGTCATGTACTGGGTGCTGACGCTGGGCCTGGCCTGGGGCGTCAAGAAGCTGGAGGTTCGCTATGGGCGAGGTGATACGCGTTGAAGGGCTGACCAAGCACTTTGGCGAACTCGCCGTACTTCGCGGTATCGATTGCGCCATCCATGCCTCCGAAGTGGTGTGCGTCATCGGACCCTCGGGCTCTGGCAAGAGCACTTTTCTGCGCTGCCTCAACGGTCTGGAGGAGGCGTCTGGTGGAACGGTGTTGGTCGATGGCGTGTCGGTGCACGATCCGCACACCGATGTGGATCGCCTGCGTTCGGAAATCGGCATGGTGTTTCAGCGCTTCAACCTGTTCCCACACAAGAGTGTGCTGGAGAACATTACCCTGGCGCCGACCAAGGTGCGTGGTTTGTCGGTGCCAGAGGCGCACGCGCGCGCGATGGAACTGCTGGCCAAGGTGGGCCTGCAGGACAAGGTGCACGCTTACCCCAACCAGTTGTCGGGCGGGCAGCAGCAGCGGGTGGCCATTGCACGGGCGTTGGCTATGCGGCCCAAGATCATGCTGTTTGATGAGCCCACCTCCGCGCTGGACCCCGAAATGGTCGGCGAAGTGCTGGCTGTGATGCAAACGCTGGCGGAAGAGGGTATGACCATGGTGGTGGTCACGCACGAAATGGGTTTTGCCCGCAAAGTCGCCGATCGCGTCATCTTTCTGGATGAGGGATTGATCGTCGAGCAGGGCGCACCCGATGCGTTGTTTGATTCCCCCCGCGAAGAGCGCACACGCCAGTTTCTCAGCAAGGTACTGTGACCACGGTCGCATTTTTCAGGAGCTCCAATGCCAGCAGCCCGCCGTCCCATCGCCATCAATGATTTGTGGTCGCTCAAACGTCTGGGCACAGGCAGTGTCTCGCCCGATGGTGCCTGGACCTGCGCCACGGTCACGTCGTATTCCATGGAGAAGAACGAGCCGACCACGCAGCTCTGGCTGCTCTCGACCGACGGCAAGACGCAGCGTCAGCTCACGCGCGGCAAGCGCGATGGCGATCCCCAATGGTCGCCCGACGGGCAGTGGATCGCCTTTACCTCCAAACGCGGTGAAGGCAAGGACGCCGACGAAGAGTCGCAGCTGTATTTGATCGCCGCACACGGAGGTGAGGCGCGCAGGGTTGGCTCGGTCGCCACCGGCGTGAGCGCTTTACGCTGGTTCCCCGACAGCCGCCGTCTGGCGTTCGTATCGTGGGTCTGGCCTGAACTCGGCACCGGTGCAGAGCAGGCCAAGCGTTATAAGGCGGAGCAAGATGACAAGGTCAAGGCCACGATCGTGGAGCACAACCACTACCGTTACTGGGACCACTGGTTTGCCCGTGGTCGCAAACCGCATATCCATGTGGTGGACACGCGCAGCGGCAAGGTGCAAGACCTGTTTGCGGGCACACCACTGCATCTGCCGCCGAGCGACCCGGATGCCACTTTGTTTGACATCAGCCCGGACGGCAAGGAACTGGTTTTCACCTTTGACAGCAACCCAGATCCGCGTGATTTTTCGTACACCGATATCGGGGCCATGGACATGACCACGCGCAAGTGGCGCACCTTGACCGTGCGCACCAAGGCGCAGGCCGGCATGGCCTGGGAGTGCCCGCGCTACGCACCCAACGGACAATGGATCGCCCTGCTGGGAACCGACTTCGGCAAGCAGCACAACGAGCAAACACGTGCCTGGCTGCTGGAGTGCAAGTCTGCCAAGTTGCGCGAGTGGACGGGCACTTGGGACCGCGGCGTGCAAGGTCCACTGTGGTGGGCCAAGGACAGTTCAGCCACCTACTTCGTGGCGGAAGATGGGGTGGCGCAGCCGATCTGGCGTCTAGCAGTTGCCGACACGGCTCCAACTGAAGTGTGCCGTGGCGTTGGCATGGGAGGAACTGCCACCGACTTGCGCCTTAGCGCCGACGGCTCCATACTGGTGTATGCGCGTTCGAGTCAGCAGCACCCACCGGCCTTGATGGCCTGCAAAGTCGATGGCACCGGCGAGCGGTCGATCGAGCGGTTCAACAAGCGCCTGCTCGCTGGCCTGCAGATGGGAGCCGCCGAGTCGTTAACGGTGCAAGGTTTTGGCGGTGACCCGGTGCAGATGTGGGTGGTGTCGCCGCCGGGCTACAGCAAGACCACCAAGAAGAAATGGCCGCTGATGCAGGTGATCCACGGCGGCCCGCACACCTGCTGGAACGACACCTGGCACTGGCGCTGGAACATGCAGATGTTTGCCGCTGCAGGCTACGTGGTGGCGGCGGTGAACTACCACGGCTCCAGCGGCTTCGGGCAAAAGTTTCTCTCCAGCATCAACGGTGACTGGGGACGCCGTGAAATGGCTGACGTGGAGGCAGGCACCGACGCCCTGCTGGCGACCGGCACCATCGACCCCCAGCGCATGGTGGCCACCGGCGGCAGTTACGGCGGCTACATGGTGGCCTACATGAACGGCAACGTGCCGCCCAAGCGCTACCAGGCCTATGTGTGCCACGCCGGTTGTTACGACTGGGTCTCCATGATGGGGTCGGACGGCTATTTCTGGTTCGGCCATGAGCTGGGTGCCTACCACTGGGACGACGAAGCCCGCGTCATGCGGCAGTCGCCGCACCACTACGCCGCCAACTTTGCCACGCCCACGCTTGTCATCCATGGCGAGCAGGATTACCGCGTGCCCTACTACCAGGGTCTGGCCTACTACAACACCCTGCGCACCCGCAGCGTACCGTCCAAACTGGTGTTCTTCCCGGACGAGAACCACTGGATTCTCAAACCCCAGAACTCGCGTCTGTGGTACCGGGAATTCACCGGCTGGTGCGATCGCTACACCGCTCCCACCACCCGAAAGATCAAGGCAAAATAGGGCGTTAGCGCCCGTGGAATAAGCGTAAATCGCTACAACTACTATAGCAAATGACCGATCCAAAACCCCCTGCCTTTCGCCAGTCAGTACCCCTATCTGCGCCAGCCAGCGTTTGAAGTGCGCGGCCTTGGGTGGACGGAATGGACTGGACGATGCGGAACAGCCCTTCGGTGTGCGTCATTGGTTAGCTGGAACTGGAAAGCAGCGCTTTGCCAGTCTGCCACGCTGGCATGTGCGGGGTTGAGCTATTTGCTGCCACCCAACAGGTTTCCAGCTTCTTTGGCAAACGCTTGGGGTTGGGTGGGCAACTCCAGTGCGCAGATCGCCAGCGGCCAGTTTGTGCGGGGCGGTTTGAAGCTCGGCGTGTAGTTGCGTGTTGCTTATGCGACGGTGTGCTCTGTCATCTTCAAACCATCCAGTCTTCAAGCTTCAAGCCAGGTATCCGCTCAAAGTGGCGTGTGTTGTGAGTCACCAGAATCAGTTTTTCAGCCAGTGCGTGGGCAGCAATCTGCACATCCATGATGCCGATGGGTTGCCCTTTTTTCATTAGCAGTGTGTGCGTTTCGCCATAGATGTCGGCTGCTTGGGCTGTCCAAACCAATACGGGAAGAACATCCAGCAACTGATCAATCGCGGCACGCCGCTTGTCCTGGGCGCTCATCCGGAATTGCCCGGCACGAATTTCAGCGCGTGTGGCCACCGATATTCCGACATACTCGTCGACCATGGCAGCGTGCAATCGGTTTGCCAGGCTCTGGTTTTGCGGCCTCAGTGCGTAGCTGATGATGTTGGTGTCCAGCAGGTGGGTAATCATTTGGTGGGCTTGGGCAATGCTACAGGGCTAGGCGATTCTTCCGCCCAGTCCTCGAATGGGTTGCGCGGGTATTCGACTGGCGCAGCTTCATCGCGAAACGAAAAATCTTCAGGGAAAGGGTCGTCCGCAATCATCTTGAATAGTGCTTTGAGCCGGAGTCGGCGTTGGGTTTCGCTGTCTTTGGGCTTGAGGGTGATCTCGCCTGTGATTTCGTTTTTGGCAATCCACATCTCATTCACGTTCACACGAAATGCCTTAGGCAGGCGAATGGCCTGACTGTTGCCCGTGGTAAAGATTTTGGCGGTTGCGGTCATGCTGCACCCTCTCTAAAAGTAGATATGAAAACGTATCTACTTTATCACCGGTCAGGTGATCAAGTCAAAGCCGGTTTTGTTCCTCCCAGCCTTCGTTGCATCCATAGGTTTGGCACCACGGCTCGTAGAAAGGTTGGCAGCGTTTTTCCGGATGAACTGTGCCACGATGGCGCCCACCGCGGCGAGTCAGCACAAACGTGTGTTTGGGCAAGAGAAACTTGATGCAAAAAGGGGCGAACACGCCCGTACAATAAGCGTAAGCAGCTACAAAATATATAGCAAATGACCGAATCCAAACCCTCTGCCTTTCGACGTGCGGCACCACCGCCGGGACGTGCACCCATGCCTGCCGGGCAAACCAACACCGCCGCGGTTGGCCCCAACGGCACCATCCGCCTCAACAAGCGCATGGCCGAGTTGGGCATGGCGTCGCGCCGCGAAGCCGACGACTGGATCGCCAAGGGTTGGGTCAAGGTCAATGGCCGGGTGGCCGAGATGGGCCAGCAAGTGGCACCTGATGCCCGCATTGAAGTCACGCAACAGGCCAAGGGTGCCCAGGCCAATCAGGTCACGATCCTGATCAACAAGCCGCTGGGCCTGGTCAGCGGTCAGGCAGAGGACGGGCACCAGCCTGCCATCACCCTGGTGCAGCCACAGAACCGCTGGACAGAGGACAACGCGCGTTTTTTCTTTCACCCCAGCCAGCTGAAGAGCCTGGTGCCTGCCGGACGGCTGGACATCGACTCCACAGGCCTCCTGGTGCTCACCCAGGACGGGCGTATTGCCCGCCAGCTGATCGGCGAAGACGCCTCGATGGAAAAGGAATACCTGGTGCGGGTGGTCTATACCGGTGTTGCCAACGAGGCAGCTGCCACATCGGCTGCTGCCACCTATGGGCCGCGACCGCCACCGCCCACCCAACTGAGCCGAATCGACGACGATGATCCGGTGAGTACCGATGTGCAATCGGTGTTCCCCGGCGACAAGCTGCAGCTGTTGCGCCACGGTCTGAGCCTGGACAACCAGCCGCTAAAACCGGCGCTGGTGGAATGGCAAAACCCGGAGCAGTTGCGCTTTGTGCTGACCGAGGGCAAGAAGCGCCAGATACGGCGCATGTGCGAACTGGTGGGCCTCAAAGTTGTGGGATTGAAACGGGTGCGGGTGGGCAAAGTCATGCTGGGCAATTTGCCGCTCGGGCAGTGGCGCTATCTGGCGCCGCACGAGAAGTTCTAGCCATGACGCAGCGCAAGCCACCACGTCGACCGATCGACCACCTGCAGCCGTCCGATTTGCGGGCAGCGGCCCAGTTGGCCACGCAGGCTACGCGCGGCGTCACCCGCATTACCGAAGGCGTCCACCAGGCAGTGTGGAGTGCGATGGGTGTTCCCGGTGGCAAGCCCGAGCAGACCCGGGGTATCACCGGCTTTGTCTATCGCACGGTGCACGGTGTGACGGAGCTGGTGGGCAAGGGGCTGGAGGCTGCCTTTACCCGGTTGGAGCCGTTGCTGGAGTCTTTGGTGGATGCGCCCGAGCAAACGCCCGAGCGCGAAGCGGTGCTGGCCGCCCTCAATGGTGTCATGGGCGACCGTTTGCTGGAAAGCAATAACCCGCTGGCGACGCCCATGAGTTTGCGTTTTCAGGGCCGGGTGCTCACCCCGCACGCCATGCCGGCGGTACAGCAGGTGAACGGCAAGGTGCTGGTGCTGGTGCACGGCCTGTGCATGAACGATCTGCAGTGGTCCATGACCGCTGCCGATGCGCATGCAAGCGTTGGCACTGGCACGGTGGTGAACCACGGCGAAGTGCTCGCGCGGGAGTTGGGCTATACCCCGGTATACCTGCGCTACAACACCGGCTTGCACACCTCGATCAATGGCCACGAATTGGCCCGCAGGCTCGAAGAACTGCTAGAGCACTGGCCGGTGCCGGTGCAGGAACTTACCTTGCTTTTGCACAGCATGGGCGGGCTGGTGGCGCGTAGCGCGGTGCACAGCGCGCAACAGACCGCCATGCAGTGGCCCCGTCACCTGAAGAACATGGTCTTTCTGGGCACCCCGCACCACGGCGCACCGCTGGAGCGCGCCGGCAATGTGCTGGACGTCATCCTTGCAGGCACACCGTTTTCCAAACCCTTTGCGCGGCTCGGGCAATTGCGTAGCCCTGGCATCACCGACTTGCGCTTTGGCCATGTGCTGGACTCCGACTGGCACGGACACGACCGTTTCCGGCGCGGACCGGACCGGCGCACACCGTTGCCGCTGCCCGAAGGAGTAGCCTGTTTCACTGCGGCTGCGACGCGTGCCACGCGGCGCAGCCTGCTGTCTGAGCGGGTGATCGGCGATGGGCTGGTCCCCTTGGCCAGTGCGTTGGGTCAGCACCAGGAGCCCCAGCATCGACTGGCTTTTCCTAAGGCCCGCCAGTGGATTGGTTACCGCATGAACCACTGGGATTTGTTGCGACACCCGGACGTTACGCGCCAGATCGTGGCCTGGCTGCGGCCCGGACCGTAGTTCAAGCCCGCAGGTAGGCAAAGGCCCACCATTGCGCCGATAATCGGGCGCCGCCGAAACCTTGTTTCCCCGAAAGAGATGCCCATGATGCGAATTGTTCTGCTTGCCCTTGCCTTGTCTGTCGGCTTGACTGCGTGTGACAAGATGTCGGGCGCGGGCGAGAAGAGTGGGAAAGAAGCCGCCCCCGTCACGCTGAAAATCGCGCCTGAAGACGTGCTGGTGGTGCAGGGTAGTGCGCTGGCGTCCGGGCCGGTGGTCACAGGCTCGATCCAGCCGGAACGCAAGGCGGATTTGCGAGCAGAGGTGTCAGCCATCGTGTTGCAGGTGCTGAAGGAGAACGGCGATGCGGTCAAGCGCGGCGATGTGCTGGTGCGGCTGGACGAAACCTCCATTCGTGACAACCTGCAATCGGCCGAGGATGGTGCCCGCAATGCAGCGCTGGCACTGGACCAGGCCGAGCGCAACCTCAAGCGCCTCAAAACGCTGCGCGACTCCGGTATGACATCGCTGCAGGCGCTCGACGATGCCGAAGTGCGGCGTAACGCTGCGCAAAGCGAAGTGTCAGCATCCCACGCTCGGGCCACCCTGGCGCGGCAGCAACTGCAAAGGACGGTGGTGCGCGCACCGTTCGATGGCGTGGTGGGGGATCGCAAGGTGTCGGCTGGTGACACGGCATCCATTGGCAAGGAATTGCTCAA
>JAIFLV010000151.1 GCA_020048895.1 Rhodoferax sp.
TGATGCCCACAGCATCGCCCGCAATCGCACCTGTCAGCGTTCCACCCGAGAGGCTGACCGTGGTGGTGCCGTCGTACATCTTGTCGCTGGCGGTGACGCTGCTGACGGTGAGCGCTTTGGGGGTGATGTCGGCGCTGGCAGTGGCGGTACCAGAGGCCAGTGTGTAGTTGAGCGCGTCAGAGCCGGCCAGTGCAACGCCGGTGATGGTGACGGTCTTGCCGGTGCCTGCGTTTTTATCGCTGAAGCTGCCCACAGGGGTGCCCAGTGTTACCGCATCACCCGCAATGGCTCCGGCCACAACGCCGCCGCTCAGGGTGGCTGTGGTGGTGCCGTCGTAGACTTTGTTGGCCGCTGTGATGGCGTCCACCGTCACTGCCTTGGCCGTGATGTCGGCTTTGGTGGTGGCGCTGCTCACGCCCAGAGTGTAGTTTGCGGCGTCCGCTCCGCCAAGCGTCAGGCCAGAGACCGTGACGTCTTTGCCTGTGCCTGCGTTTTTGTCATTGAAGGCTGTCGTGGTGGCGCTCAGGGTGACTGTGTCCCCAGCCTCTGCGCCTACCGGTGCACCAGCCGTCAGTGTGGCTGCGGTGGTGCCGTCATACACTTTGTTGGCTACCGTTACTGCGCTGACCGTCAGGCTCTTGGGGGTGATGTCGGCACTGAGGTTGGCACTGGTGGTGGTGGCGGTGTAGTTGCCAGCATCAGCTCCAGTCAGGTCAAAACCGGTGACGGTAATGGTCTTGGCTGTGCCTGCATTCTTGTCTGCAAAGTTGCCTGTGGGGGCGGCTAGTGTGACGTTGTCGCCGGCAATCAGGCCTGTGACGGTGCCGGTGCCGGTGAGTACGGCTTTGGTGGTGCCGTCGTAGACTTTGTTGCTGGCGGTGATGCCGCTGGCGGTGACGCTCAGCGGTGCTTTGGTGATGTCGGCGGTGAGGGTGGCCGCTGTGGTGGGTATGGTGTAGTTGAGTGCATCCGCTCCGCTTAAGGCCAGGCCGCTGATGTTTACCGTTTTACCCACGCCCGCGTATTTATCGGCAAAGGCGCCCGCCAGGTTGCCCAGGGTGACGGTGTCTCCCGCAATGACTCCGGTAAGGCTGCCACCGGTAAGCGTAGCTTTGGTGGTGCCGTCGTAGACTTTACTGGTGGCTGCCAGGGTGCCTAGCGTTAACGGCTTGGCTGTGATGGTGCCGATGTTGCCCGAAACAAAGGTCGGCAATTCGTAGTTGGATAGGATAGTGCTGCCACTGGCGCTGAAGTCGCCTGAGGACAACGTGGTGGTGACCAAAATGCCGGTGCCGGCGTTCTTGCTGCCGTAGGTGCCTGTGGTTTTATTGACCGAGGCACCGTCGCCGTTCAGGAAGCCGCTTAGACTGAAATTGGCCGGGGTTAATGTGGCCAGGTTGGTGCCGTCGTAGACCTTGCTGATGGAGCCAATCAACGATGCGCTTACAGGCACAACTGTAAGTGGCGCTAGGTTCACCGTCACGCCACCAGCGTAGTTAATTTGGTAACTCCCTTGGGTCAGTGGCCCGGTAAAGTGGATTGGTTCGTAGGGGTAAGGTGTCGGCCTGGCAGCCAGGTTGTCAAAAGAGGTTCCGATGCTCATCGCAACCGACTCGGTCGGGAGCGGCTCCTCGGCAAAGATTGGCTGCCCGCCGACCAAGGGAATCGGGGCGGAAACGGTCACCGTTGGTGCGTCCGTGCTGAACAGATGCCCATACGTCCCGCTCAAATTGCTTCCGGTGAGCAGAATGGCCCGTCGTTCACTGAAAAGGTAGCGATTGCCCGTTTCAGGGGGCGAATTACCGCTGTCAGTCCGCTGCCAAAGTGGATCGCTTCCACTGATAGGGCCATTGACGATGCTCGAAGGATTGACAGCATAGACCAACCACCGTCCCGGCGAATAAAGGTCTGTGTTTGACGCAACCAGCGCACTCGAGCCCGCACTATTTGTGAAAGCTCCAGTGCCTGCATTCATCACAATGGCATCGCCAAGGCCCAAAGCCGTCAACTCAGCACCCAAAGTAATACCGGTGCCGCTCTGGAAGTTAAAGCTTTCGGCCGTGGCAGCACTGTTCCAGGTAATGTCCAACCCGGCGTTGGCCGTTACTTGCGTCGTCGGCAGAAGGCTCCAGGCCCCATCCACCAAGATTGATCCAGATGCGGGCGAAAAATGAACTGTCCCTTCGTTGTCGTAGGAAGCTGCATAGTCGTACCCCGCATAGATAGAGACAGGCGATGACACCGTTGTCTCAGTTACATCGCCACGCAATTCAACATCACCCGCGGCGTAGATGACAACACTTTCCGCCGATTGCGGGTTGATCGAGCCTCCCGGCTCTTGCTTAATATTGCCCGTGTTCCAATTGCTTGAGGTTGTGCCGCGATTGGCCAGCAGTTCAATGTGCCCGCCTTTCAACTCGCTATTCGCACCCAATGTGATGCTGCCACCCTTTTCGTTGGTATACCGGCCAGGATTGCTATTTGTTATCCCGCTTCCACCAATGCCCGCGTATAGCAACACACCGCCAGCACTGCCCGCAACAATTTGATTGTCAACGGTGATATCGCCTCCCGAATGAAATGTCACGCTTCCTAAACCTGCCAAAATCCTACCGAACTGATCAATGCTGGCCGCGCGCGTGGCGCCTGTAAACGAGCCAGGGTAGGCGTACAGAAAGGCGTTGGTGTCAGTAGTGATGGTCGATGTCGCACTTTGCTCAATGAGCCCGCCGCTCGTGCCATCCATGCCTACAAATGCAAGGAACTCAACATAGGATTTGGCAGTGATGTTGCCATTAATCGACAAATTGCCACCACGCCGACTTCCGGGGGCTGCTTGGGTGGTCCCTGCTCTTAAGTACACTTGGGTCTCACTATTTAAACCACCCTGTATGGTCATGTCGCCAGACCCTTCCGCATAGATTTGCCCTGCATTCACGCTTGACAGGTTCATGTCGCCACTGTCAGCAGCAGCAGTCACGTTTTCACCCTCGTAAGCGGAAAGATGCACCGCCCCCCCGGAGCCGGCGTTAGTGGCCCCGGCCAGCGTCAGCTTGCCGCCAGTGGCACTCCGCCCAGGCACTTCGGCGCTCCAATCCCAGCCCGCCTTGACCGTAATGCTGCCGTCGGCCCCACCACTGGGGGGGTCACCCCTTAACGCCGTAAGTGCACCCGGAACCTCCACGTTACCTTGGCTGGTAAGGTTGATATCCCCCGCAGCAGAACTACCAGTTCCGCCTGAAGTAATGATGGACTGGACAAGCAAGGGCCCAACCGCCTGGACGGTCACTGAGCCCCCGTTCTGGACTGCTGACCCGGAAGTGTTTACAGAAGAGAGCGTGACACCGCCTTTGCTCAACACATTGACGCTGCCACTGTCGAAGCCCGCAGGCGCGGTGGTGGTAATGGCACCGGTCACGTGGATATGATTGTTTGGCCCTGGGCCACCGGACTCCAACGTCAGGTTGCCGCCATGGGTCGTTATCGTGCCTGCAACCAAGCTGCCCGAGCTATCGGGTACTCCGCCGCGCAAGATCAAATTGGCACCCACGGTTGAAGCGTTGCCAGTTTCTATACCACCGGAAACAGTGGTAGTACCGTCATAGGCCGAACTGTCCGAACCCAGGGCAATGGTAGGCGCTATCAACTTTGGCAAATCCGCGGTCTTGAATAGCAGGTTGCTTCCCGCCGATGCGCTGCCAGTCCCATCAATGAGCATGTTTTGGATGTCTGAATTCGGCATGATGGCAATCGAGCCGCCAGTTGCGGTAACGGTCCCGCCACCCAAAATCGTAAGCGAGCTGGTGAGTATGCGAACGGCTCCACCCCCGCCAGATGCGGACACACTTTCATTGATTGCCAAACCACCGCCAGCGTGCAGCGTGATGTTGCCACTTGCCTTGGTGTTCGATATAGCGCCATTAATCACCATTGCGCTGTCGCCCGACTCCAGGGCAAGCGTGCCAACGTTCAAAAGGCTGATGTTTGCATTTGTGTCAACCGTAAGTGGCCCTGCGGTCGCGGATCCCACATGCAAGGTGCCAGCAGTCACGGTATTGAGTTCGGCATCGGTCAATTCGAAAGAATTCGGGGTCCCGGACTTATTCACGACGAGCTTGATGGCACTACCAGTCGTCGTAGGTTGCAGCCAAACGTCGCCAGTCGCCACGATCGCAGCACCCGTATGGATCTCGATCGAGTCACCGCGCAGGGTTTGGGTGGCACCTGTCAGGGTTTTGCCACTGATAATCATCAGCAAACCACCGGCTGACAAGGTGATATCCCCAGCGCCCACGTCAATGCTGTCCACACCCAGAGCTTCGGTTGCGTGGACGTTGACCGTTCGTGCAAGCGTTCCCGTGCCCACACTCGTACCCGCTTTCAACAGGGTCGCGACCCCGGTGTGGCTCAAATACACTGAACCATCCGCCGTTCCATCCGAATTGCCTACCCAAATATTGGCGTTGCCGCTGTCCCAACGCGTTAAAACCGGAGTGTTCAACGCACCAACCGCCCCGCTGCTACCGCTCCACTGCAACTTTATGTCGTTCGCAGAAATCAACCCGCTGCTGCCTTGCAAGATGCTGCCCGAAGTCCCGGCGCTGATTCGTACAGTCGACCCCGCAGGAGCCGTTACGTCGCCATCGACGGTTATGTCATATGCCCCGGTGGTGCTGATATCTACTGTGTTGGAGGTCGACGCCAGGCTGACACCCTTGATCGTCAACGGAAGGTTGTTGTTGAACGTGATTCCGCCGCCATAGCCACTTTGTTGTTGAGTCGCTTGCAGCGAAGTGACCTGGTTGCTACCGGTGAGAGAAATCGCGTTGTAAGCCGTCACATCAAGTTTGTCAGCGTAAATTAAGCCACTTCCGCTCACCGCCCCGGAGGTTGCGGTCAGCGTTGCGTCACCGGGGCCAGCACTGATTTGGTTGGCGACGTCAATCGACGGCGCCGACAACACCACCGGGTTGCCGCCAACAGCGGATATGCCCGCTAGCCCCACTTGCAGGCTGGAATTGCCTTTGAACTTAAAGCCGTTGGCATTGGCTGAACCGGTCAACACACTAACCGCGTTGTCAACAAGCTCCAAACCCACCTTGCGACCCGCAATTGCAGACAAGGTTGGTACCACTATGGCAGCTGTCTGTTGAATATCCCCGGTGGTGGCGTTAAGCGCTAGAGAACCGAGAGGGTCGGTTGCAGTGATCGTGGCATTGACATCGATATTGTTGGTAGCAGTCAGTGTTAGTTTATGTGCACTACCCCATGTGACTGAGTCATTGACTGTGATGTTGCCAGCAGCACCGCCATTGCCAGAAAGGTTGGCCGTGGTCACAAGCACATCGTTGCTAAACAACGCGGTTTCCAGTGTCCCGGTCGTAAGGAGGGAGTCGACCGATGGCGTAGACCCGGTCGATTGGAAAATAGTGGTTCCTACATTCGCTGAAGTATCTGTCGTAGTCATCCCGGCAGCAATGGCTGCAGCCTGATCGACCGCGATAAAGATGTTCGACGGGTCAAGCAACCATGTCCCCGTCAAACCGCTGGCTGCGCGGGTATTGATCTCCACCCCGTTGACATCCAGATACCGGTGCCCTGAAGTCTCCACAAACCCGCCATTTCCACTGCTGGCACCACCCTTGGCCGAAATGCGGCCATACGCCCGCGTGGTGTCATCCGCCCACACAATCACCTTGCCGCCATTCCCGTTTTCCGTAGCATCGGCCTTGATGCTGGCTTCAGACCCAAAATACGTCATCTGCGCGTTCGGAACATCCGCATTCTTCCCCTGGTAATCCCCGCCAATGCGCACCGTGCCGCCCGCATAGGTACCCGACACATCAATCGCCGCCTGGTCCATTAACGCCACGCGGTTGCCCAGCACATCCACCGCGCCGCCTTTGCCGCCGGTAGCCACGATCTTGCCCGCGCCTTCCACATAGGCGTCGCCTGCGGCTTTAAGCACCACCTTGCCGCCATCGAGTGCGGCAGTGGTGGCCTGAATTACGCCGCTGTGCTTCAGGGTGCCGGCAAACATGCCCACCGCGTCGCCCTTCAAGGTGCCCAGGTTGACCGCTGCGTCGGCAGGTGCCTGCACTTCAAAATTTATGCCTTCCAGGCCTCTACCGCTTATGGATACTGCGTGACCAGCTACCAAACTGATAGCGCCGTTGGGGGCTTGCACCAGTGCATCTGCACCGGTGGAGACATTGGCACCCAGCACCACCACGTCACCGCCACGGGCCAGGATGTTGCCGTGCACCGACACGGCGCCACCGCTGGCGCTGCCGTCGCCAAAGCGCAGGTTTCCTGCCAAGGCGTCGGCTTCGGTCATATTCAACGCAGACGCGGTAAAGCCTGCGGTGTCGACCACAGCGCCTGCGCCTACGGTGATGCCGGCCTGATTGACCAATACCAAGTTGCCGTTACTCCCCAGCGTGCCAAACAGTTGCGACGGCGTGTTGGTCACCACGCGATTGATGGAAGTGCTGGTGGCCCCAGGTTGCTGGAAGTAGGTGGTGTTGCCAGCGGGGATGGAGAAGCTTTGCCAGTTGATGGCGGACTGGTTGGTGCCGGGGGCGTTTTGGGTGGTGATGAGGAGTTTGTTCGCCTGTGTGGTATCAAAGGTGGCCTGGCCCTTGATCACCACGCCGCCCGCGGGGTTGGCCAGCGCGTCTGGTGCCGCTAACCCCCAGGCCAGTGCTATACACAGCGGCAGTGCGGCCAACCGACTCGGGGTTGCCGTACCTGCACCCGCCGGGCCGCTGCCACCAGAGGAGCCACCACGCCCCGAGGCAATCTCCGCCACCGCCACCATGGCCCCCAAGGCCTTGTTCCAGACGGTTCGAAAGATGTGATTCAGCGACGAACGGCTTTTCATAGTGCATTCTCCGGAAACAGTAAAGCGGCCATGTCAACACGGCAATCAACAATTAGAGCAATAATACCGCTTTCGTGTGAGTTTTGCTTGCCCGGCAAGCGCGATTTGTTTCTCTGTCACCACAGCGACAGCCGCCCCCAAGGTCTTAAATTTGCTATTGAATCAATAGCTCCTTACGCAATACTGGCGGGCGCGAAAGCCTGAAAAGACTCTGATGTATTTAACCGGGTGGGATGTTGTTGGTTATGTGGCGGCTGCAGTTGACGCCACTTTTGTATACACTAGACGCCAAATGGCAATTATTGACACCTAGGGGCAATTTATGAACACAGCGACTTTGACACGCGAAGCTGCATCTGGCTTGTCTGCGGCGTCCGTTCTTGGCGGCGAACCGGTGTTGCACGCATTGCCCCGCTCTGTTCTTGAATGGATTGCGCTGGTGCGGCATGGCATTTCCGCGGGCGCCATAGATGCTGTGGTTCGCGCGATGGGCATTGGGCAGTCTGAATTGTCGCAGGCGCTGAACATCCCTGAGCGCACGCTTGTGCGGCGCAAAAAGGAGGGGTTCTTGAGCCCCGACGAGTCGGGAAAGTTGGTGCGCCTGGCGCAAGTTGTTGCGCGTGCGGTGGAGGTGTTTGAAAACGAGTCAGCCGCGCTGGCATGGCTCAAGAGCCAAAATGCCGCTTTGGGCGGAAGCAGTCCGTTGTCGCTCTTGGATACCGAGTTGGGGTCATTGGCGGTAATCAACACCTTGGGACGTATCGAACACGGTGTGTTTGCCTGATGGCGCAGGGTACGCGCACCGTATGGCGCATCACCACGCGCCGCTTTGCCAACCAGGCATTTTCTGGTGAAGGAGCCAGGCTGTATGGGGGCCGATGGAACCGGGTTGGGCAGGCGATGGTGTATACCGCTGAAAACAGATCACTAGCACTACTGGAGATGCGGGTGCAGGACGAACCTTTGCGTGCCAACTACTTGCTGATACCCGCCCATTTGTCAGAAGCCGTCAGCATCGAAACCTTGGCAAGTGCTGTTTTGCCCAGGGATTGGCGCACCCACGCCGGCCGCGAAGCCTTGCAGTCTTTGGGTGGCGAGTGGCTGAGGCAATTGCGCAGTTGTGTGCTGGCGGTGCCCAGCACGGTCATGCCCGCCGAACGCAACTTTTTGATCAACCCGCTGCACCCAGATTTCAAGCACATCGTTCTGGGTGAGCCAGAGATGCTGGAAACAGATATGCGGTTGAGCTGATAGGGGCTCACGGACTACCGAACCCCTCCTCAATTTGCCTGTTTTGTACATTATGTGCATTATGTGCAAAATGTTTACATTGGTAACAGCAACGGAGATGCCATGAAGACATTCAGCACCACAGAAGCCAGGAACAGATTTGGCGAATTCTTGGACATTGGGATGGTCGAGCGCGTCAAACTGGTCCGCAACAACCGGGTGGTTGGCTACTTTCTGCCAGAACGGGATTACAACGAGCTCACACGCTCAGTAGACGCCAGAAACAAGAGTGCAGCACCGCAGACCACTGCGTTATCTGCAGCACACGAAGAAACACTTTCGCTTTACAGCCAGGGGGAAATTGGCGCCTCCGAAGCCAAGGCGGACCTAGCGTGTGGCTCTCGTGAACTCATCGCACTATTGGGCCAGCGTGGGCTAACGTTGCCTCGTGTGAATCTTGCAATGGCCGAAAAGATGTCCGACGAGGCACTTGCGCTGATGAATATTCCGATTGCAAGCCAGGCCCCACGACCAGGGAGCATTCCTCATGGTTGAGACGCGCCAGTGCGTGTTGGGGGAGACCTCTTACAGAGATTTATTGCCGCCAAAGGGGTAGGCACATTGCATCGGAATAGACCTGTCGAATAATGGCCTGAACGCCCGCCCTGTCAAAAGGTTCGCATTGGCTGGCTATTTGCATTGCGTTTTGTTTCAGTTGCCCGTTGGTCAGCATGGTGCGAATGGCGGTGGCAAACGACGACTGGTCCTGAAACACCATCGCGGCGGCGCCTTGCGACACCAGGCGCAGGGCAACAAAGAGTTGCTCCTGGTGCCGCGGAATGAGCAGCTGCGGCACTCCCCTGCACATGAACGTCGACATGGTACTGTGGTTGCCATGGTGCACCACCCATGCCGCTTGGTCTGCCACTTTTTCCAAGTCCACCAGGTCATCCACAAACCGCATGTGGTCAGAGGTAAACTTCTGCCGAACACCTGGCGGCAGATCCCGCACGAACAAGAGCGCGCACACTTTTGCCGCTTGCAGGTCTTGCAACAAATATTCGATAGCCGGGAAATGCTGCAGGTAGCCAAACACCTTGGCTCCGTTACCCGGCGGCCACTGCGGTGCTGCCGCACCTTGCAGCGGCTCCACTCCCAGGTAGTGCGCTGTCGACCGCGCGCCAAAATGATCTAGCGCTGGCCAGGTGAGCAGAAATTGCTGGTCTGCCTGGCCGTACATTTGCCCCAGTGTTGGCAAAGCAGTCATTTTGAGCTGTGCCAACGCCGCGTTGATGATGGCCAGCAAGCGTTGGTCGTCATGACGTAAACGTGCATTCAACTCGTCGGTTGGAACGGTGGTGGGAAACGGCAGAAACGGCGACACATGGATCTTCTCGAGCGGCGGCACCATAAACCCGGTTCCCACCAACACCTTCTTGAATGTGCATCCCACAGCTGCCACCAAGGCGGTCGGACTGTGCTCAAAAAGCACGATGCGGGGCTGCACCAGATCAAAAATGCCGCGCCAGGCACGTACATACATTTCAAGCTCGGTGCTGCTGGAAAAGCATTGCTGCCCAAGCAAATGCGTGTAGCTCAAAAACGCCGCCTGATCCCCCGTCACAGAATTCTGCTTGAAGGGTGCCTGCAACAGGGTGATGGGCAAGCCGCCCAGTACCTCGTCCACGCGGTGCAATTCCCGGGCGGCAAGCACCACGTCAAACCCCTGCTCCAGCGCAACCTCAATCGGCAGGCGCAGGTTGCTCAGGTGCCCCAGGTGGGCACCCTGCTCCCACACGCACAAAAGTCGTGGCTTCGTCATAGACAAGTCATGCACTGGCTGTTTTTAATCACGAGCCAATGTACTACAGCACCAGTTTTCCCATGGTGGCCCTTTGCACGCTCGTGTTTTCAATTCGTTACGGCGCGGTATACACTGTATATACTTTATGACTCTCGAAGAACGACCATGCTTACCAAAGTGTTCAAAAGCGGCAACTCACTGGCGGTTCGCATTCCGAAGGAACTGGGGTTCGTAAACGCTGCGCAAGACGTTGAAGTGGAGCGCGTCGGCAACACCTTGGTGCTGCGCTTAGTGGACAATGAAACCTTGACCGACATCGGGAAAATCTTTTCGATGTTCAGCCCCAGTTTCATGGCACAGGGACGTGAGTTCCATGCCGAGCATGAGCGCAATTGGGGAGCGCAAGACTGACCATGCGCTACATGCTCGATACAAACATCTGCATTTACATCATCAAGAACCATCCACCGCACGTGCTGCGTCGGCTGGAAGCTCTGAAGCAGGGCGCAGCGGTAATGTCGGTAGTCACTTACGCCGAACTGCGTGCTGGCCTGGAAATTCAGACCACCCATCGTGCGCAGGACGAACTCGTCTTGTCGTTACTGGTGAGCAAAATTCCGGTGCTGCCATTTACCGAATCAGACGCCGCGAGTTTTGGCGTACTGCGCGCAGCCGTGCGAGACCGCAACCGCAACGCCATGGACCGCTTGATTGCAGCACATGCCGTGAGCACGGGCACTACCCTTGTTACCAATAATGACGCTGACTTCAAAGACTACCCGGGGCTTGTAGTAGAGAATTGGGCGCTCAGTTCCTGAAGCTTCATAACAGCACCCCGGCATGCAACACCAAAATAACGCTTTGCTTTCCTGGCCGCACGAAGTACCGGCGCCGGTAGCGCATACCTTGTTGGACGCGCACTTTGTACGCGCGCTGGAGCTCGGGCCGCCAGAGTGGTGGCAACAATGGCAGACCGCGCGGCTGGCGGAAATGTTGGCCTGGCTGGGACTCAAGGATTGGTGGAACGCATGGGCAACGTCGCGTCTGGGGCCGTCATCGCCTATTGAGGCGCTGGCCAGTCTGCCCATCATGGCGCGGGAAGATTTTCGCAATTTGATAGCTTCTCATGAGCCCGAAGTGCCGTTGGAACATGGCAAGCTATCCAGCTACTCCACGTCGGGCTCAAGCGGTGTACCGGTGACTTTTTGGCGCTCCGAGATGGCGCTGCGCATTAACAGCAACCACTACTGGGCCGATCACCAGCGCCAGGGTCGCGATCTCACTCACCGAATGGCTGTGATCACTGCGTATGTCAACTCGCACGACGGCACGCACCTCACGGCGCCCGGCGAGCTTTGGCTACAACCCGGCGAGCAAATGACACGGCTTATTAGCCAATTCACTATTGCAGAACATGCATTTTGGCTGAGCAGCCACCCGGCGGCCTATCTTGCTACACGACCCGACCTGCTCTCAGGAGTGCTATCCACAATCGAAACGCTAAAGATCCACTCGCCTAGCATTACCCAGGTCTTGACCTACGGCCAAACCGTTGACCCGCAACTCCGCGAGCGAACCCGCCAAGTATTAGGTGCCAGCATTCGAGATCGCTATTCCTGCGAGGAAGTGGGCCCTATGGCGTTTCAGTGCCCCGAGAGCGATGATTACTACCACTGCGCAGTGTCCAACGCTGTGGTTGAGGTGGTGGACCCCCAGGGTCGCCACGTGCGAGATGGTGCTCAGGGCAATGTGCTAGTGACCGGCCTGCACCAGTGGGCCAGCCCGACGATGCGGTATGACCTGGGCGACATTGCCACCTGGCACGCAAGGTGCCCTGGTTGTGGAAGTACCGTCCCGGCGCTGAGCCGTTTGTTGGGGCGCAAGTACTTCCTGCTCCAAAGGCCGAACGGCGAATGGCACCATATCCGGATACTGGCAGATGAATGGCTGGGATGTGCTCCATTTCGCGAATACCGCCTCGTCCAAACGAGCGCGATGGCATTTCGCGCAGAGTTCGTGCTGGACCAACCCATCACGGAATCCCAATCACAAGCGACCATCGCCATGCTGCAGCGTTTGGTCGGACCGGAATACACCTTTGAACTGGCGCAACTCAGCGCCATCCCCTGGCCCCCGGGGCGCAAGCGCCAGGAGTTTGTGGGGTTGATGCCATGACGTGGCCTACCAGCGCGCCCGCTGCCACGGTGCAGCGCGTAGCCGATGCACAAGCCCACCTGGCGCTGGAGCGCAGTGGCCATGCGGCGATAACGACCTGGCAAACGCAGCGCCTGACCGAACTGGTGCAGTGGCTGCTGAACAATGTACCGTGGTGGCAAGCACGTCTGGGGCCTCAGGTCAACCTGGCGCAGTGGGAGGCGTTGCCCATCCTCACCCGCCTGGACTTGAGAAAAATGGTGGCGGTGCATGGTGCCGCGCCGGTGCCGCAGCACCATGGTGCGGTGTCGCCCTACTTTCTGGCCGGGCCACCCGGTGGTGTGGTGCGCTTTTTCACCACTGCGTTCAACCAGCGCATGGTGGACCATGCGTTTTATGCCGACCACCAGCGCCACAGCCGCAACCCGTATGCCGCCCAGGGCTGCATTGCCGACGATATTCCGCTGCATGAGGGCAAGCACATTGCGGTGGCGGCCTCGCTGGACAACGGATGCGGGCCGCAGGTGCTGCGCCAGCTCCAGTTGTTTACCAAACTGCAGCACATCCGCTGGCTGCAGCAAACCCCCCTGACCTACCTGACGGTGACCCCGCAAGTGCTGGACGACCTGCTGGATGAAGCGCGCAGCCTGCGCCTGAAACTGCCCGAGGTGCGCCAGATCCTCACCTACGGCACGCAGGTCTCTGACAAGCTGCGTGCCAAGGCGCGCAAACAGCTCGGTGCCAGCGTGCGCCACCGCTACACCTGTCTGGAATGTGGTCCGCTGGCCTACCAGTGCCCGCGCAGCGACGACCATTTTCATGTGGCCGTAGGCAATGTGCTGCTGGAGGTGGTAGACGACAACGGCAAGTCGCTGCCAACCGACCTGGATGCAGAGCACGCGCACAGCGGCAGGGTTCTGGTAACCGCCCTGCACCAGTACGCCACACCGCTGCTGCGGCACGATATCGGCGACACCGCCGCTCTGCATACCCAGTGCCCCGGCTGTGGCCTGGAAGTGCCTAGCTTGTCGCAGCTACGGCAAGGTGCTTAATGGCAGCGCTAGCCGATGCCGATGCCGATGCCTGAGCCACTGCAGAAGGGGTCGACAGCGCCCTGAGCTTGTTTGTATTATTTAAAACACATTTTGTTTTAATAGTAACTATTCGCTATACTAAATCAACAAAGAGAAGGGGCGTAGAAATGTCCGCTGTACTGGAGCGCGGTGACTACTCAACGGCTTCGCACGACCGCAGTGCTTTGGCCAAACTCGTAATGAATTTGCTGGATCACTGGAAATTGACTACGGAAGACCAGGCGGCTCTACTGGGTATTGCCACTGGCAACCGCGCAGCTTTGACACGCTATCGCAAAGGTGAGCCCATTGGCACCAGTCGTGATCAATTGGAGCGCGTTGGACATCTGTTGGGTATCCATCAGAATCTGCGCTTGCTTTTCCCTCACAACAGAGATTTGGCCTATAGCTGGATGTCTACGCGCAACAAGGCCTTTGACAACCTGTCGCCTGTGGAAGTGGTGAAGGAGTCCGGGTTTGCTGGCCTGTTGATGGTGCATGCCTATCTGGACCGTGCGCGTGGTGTTTGATGGACTCTGTGTTCTCGCATCTGACGCTGACGGATGTCCACTGCGATGTTGTTCGCAATATTGTCTCCGTCAGGTCAGCACAGAATCTGTTTGACGATTTGACGGACAACCCTCCGGAATGGGAGCTTGCGCAACGCCTAGCAGATTTAGCGAACGCTCCACGACAACAATCCACCAGCCCGCTGATACAGGGACCGTTTGAAGATGCCCAATGGTTCACAGCGATTGGGTTTCCATTCAGGAGTTGGCAGGCCAGCCGATTTTCAGATGGCTCGTTTGGTGTCTGGTACGGCTGTGGCTCCTTGCAGACATCAGTGCTCGAAACCGCCTACCACTGGTTCAGTGGCTTGCTGACCGATGCAGGGTTTGATAAGTACATCGTTGTTGGTGAACGTGCGGTGTACGACATTGCCTGCGATGCAGCGCTGCTCGACCTGCGGCCACAGCTTGCAAAATATGCAGATCTGGCCCACAAAACTGACTATCGGTACTCACAATCGGTCGGCGCCAGAGTCCATCGTGAAGGACATCCGGGATTGCTAACCGCATCTGTGCGGCACGCAAAGGGCTGCAACTATGCGGTCTTCAACCCGCGTGTTCTATCCAATCCACGACTTCATTGCCATCTAACTTATCGGCTCGATGGCAACTGGATCTTCGTTGAGAAGCAGCCCGGCGTTGTGTGGATGAAGATTGAAACCGCTGCGCTTTAGCGCCGAAGTTCCGAAACGCCGAACTACACCAGCACCCGCTCGATGCCACCCGCATTGGCCATTTGCACGTACTCGGGCAGCCACTCGGGGCCCAGAATCTGGTTGGCCATTTCCACCACGATGTAGTCGGCCTCGAGCAGGCCGTTTTGCAGGTCATTGCCGTAACGGGTGAGGCCCTGCAGGCAGCTTGGGCAACTGGTGAGAATCTTGAGGTTGCCGGGCTTGGCTGGTGCGCCTTCCGCGTGTGCGGTGAGCGCGCGCAACTCCAGGTGCGCCTTCCGCGTGTGCGGTGAGCGCGCGCAACTCCAGCTCGCCTTTGCGGATCTCTTCTTCCTTGCGAAAGCGCACCTGGGTGGAGATGTCGGGGCGGGTGACGCCCAGGGTGCCGCTTTCGCCGCAGCAGCGCTCGTTCTTCAGCACCGCCTCACCCACCAGGGCTTTTACCGTCTTGAGCGAATCCTGCAGCTTCATGGGGTTGTGACACGGTTCGTGGTACAGGTAGCCTGCGCCAGCCCCACCGTCGGGCACCAGAGTGATGCCCTTTTCCAGCAAAAACTCGTGGATGTCGATGATGCGGCAACCGGGGAATATGTCTTCAAACTTGTAGCCCTGGAGCTGGTCATAGCAGGTGCCGCAGCTCACCACCACGGTCTTGATGTCCAGATAGTTCAAAGTATTGGCCACGCGGTGGAACAGCACACGGTTGTCGGTGATGATCTTCTCGGCCTTGTCAAACTGGCCCGAGCCACGCTGCGGGTAGCCGCAGCACAGGTAGCCCGGCGGCAGCACGGTTTGCACCCCCGCGTGCCACAGCATCGCCTGCGTGGCGAGGCCCACCTGGCTGAACAGCCGCTCCGAGCCACAGCCCGGGAAATAGAACACCGCCTCGGTGTCGGCCGTGGTGGCGGCCGGGTTGCGGATGATGGGCACGTAGTCGGCGTCTTCAATGTCCAGCAGGGCGCGCGCCGTTTTCTTGGGCAGGCCGCCGGGCATTTTCTTGTTGATGAAGTGGATGACCTGTTCTTTGATGGGTGCCGTGCCCACCGTGGCCGGCGGCTTGGCGGTCTGCTTTCTCGCAGCCAGGCGCAACACCTGATTGGCCAGGCGCTGGGCCTTGAAGCCGATGCCCACCATGCCGGCACGCACCAGTTTGATGGTCTCGGGGTTGGTGGCACTCAGAAAGAACATCGCTGCCGCATTGCCGGGCCGGAAAGACTTCTTGCCCATTTTGCGCAGCAGGTTGCGCATGTTCATGGTGACGTCGCCAAAGTCGATCTTCACAGGGCACGGTGAAAGGCACTTGTGGCACACGGTGCAGTGGTCGGCCACATCTTCAAATTCTTCCCAGTGCTTGATGGAAATGCCTCGGCGGGTCTGCTCTTCGTACAGGAACGCTTCCACCAGCAGGGAGGTGGCCAGAATCTTGTTGCGCGGGCTGTACAGGAGGTTGGCCCGCGGCACATGCGTGGCGCACACCGGCTTGCATTTGCCGCAGCGCAGGCAGTCTTTCACCGAGTCGGCAATCGCACCAATGTCGCTTTGCTGCATGATCAGTGACTCATGCCCCATCAACCCGAATGAAGGCGTGTAGGCGTTGGTCAGGTCGGCATAGAGAGGAAAATCGGCCTCTAGCCCGCGTCCCGCTTGCGTAGGCAGCTCCGTATTTCGTAGCAACTTGCCTTTATTGAAGCGCCCCTCGGGGTCGACCTTTGCCTTATAGGCGGTGAAGGGCGCAAGCTCCGCATCGCTTAAAAACTCCAGCTTGGTGATACCAATGCCGTGCTCGCCCGAAATCACACCGTCCAGCGAGCGCGCCAGCACCATGATGCGTTTGACCGCTCCGTGGGCTGCCTGCAGCATGCTGTAGTCGTCGCTGTTGACCGGAATGTTGGTATGCACATTGCCGTCGCCAGCGTGCATATGCAGCGCCACCCAGACACGCCCTTTGAGCACCCGCTGGTGGATGGCCACGCATTCCATCTGGATGGCTTCGAACGCACCGCCGGTAAATATGTCCTGCAAGGGTGCACGCAACTGCAACTTCCAGCTGGCACGCAGGGTGTGGTCCTGCAACTGTGCAAACAAAACCTCAACCCGATCGAGCCAGTCCTGCCACTGCGCACGCACGGTCGCCACCAGCGCTAGCGCCTGGGCCACGCGGTCCTGCAGCAGCTCAGCCGCGGGCACGTCATTGGCGTCATCGGCTTTACCCAGCGGCAATTGGCCCCGGCTCAAAAACTCCGACAGGGCATCGCACAGGGCCAGCTTGTTGCGCAGGCTCAACTCTATGTTGATGCGCTCAATGCCATCGGTGTACTCGGCCATGCGCGGCAGCGGAATCACCACGTCTTCATTGATCTTGAAAGCGTTGGTATGGCGGCTGATGGCGGCCGTTTTCTTACGGTCAAGCCAGAATTTTTTGCGCGCCTCGGGGCTGATGGCGATGAAGCCTTCACCGCTGCGCGAATTGGCAATGCGCACTACCTCACTGGTGGCGCGGGCTACGGCATCGGCATCGTCACCCGAGATGTCACCAAACAAAGCCATCTTGGGCAGGCCGCCGCGCTTGCTCTTGGTGGCGTACCCCACCGCCTTGAGGTACCTGTCATCCAAATGCTCCAGGCCTGCGAGCAGCACGCCGCTGCGCTTTTGCTCGGCAAACATGAAGTCTTTGATTTCCACAATGCTGGGCACTGCGTCTTTGGCATTGCCGAAAAATTCCAGGCACACCGTGCGGGTGTGCTGCGGCATCTTGTGCACCACCCAGCGTGCGCTGGTGATCAGCCCGTCGCACCCTTCTTTTTGAATGCCGGGCAAACCGCTCAGGAATTTATCGGTGACATCCTTGCCCAGCCCCTCTTTGCGAAAGGACTTGCCGGGAATATCCAGACGCTCGGAGCGTAGTTTGGTCTTGCCATCGGCCTTGAAATACTGCAACTCAAAGCTGGCAATTTCCGCATCATGGATCTTGCCCATGTTGTGGTTCACACGGGTCACCTCCAGCCATTCGGCTTGCGGTGTCACCATGCGCCAGCTGGCCAGGTTGTCCAGTGCCGTGCCCCAGAGCACAGCCTTTTTGCCACCCGCGTTCATGGCGATGTTGCCGCCAATGCAGGAGGCTTCGGCCGAGGTCGGGTCCACCGCGAACACAAAACCACCGCGCTCGGCCGCATCGGCCACGCGCTGCGTGACCACGCCGGCTTCAGTCCAGACCGTGCCCACGGGCTCGGACAAGCCCGGCAAAGTGCGCATCTCGACCTCGGTCATGGCTTCGAGCTTTTCGGTGTTGATGACCACGCTTTTCCAGGTCAGGGGAATGGCACCGCCGGTGTAACCCGTGCCGCC
>JAIFLV010000160.1 GCA_020048895.1 Rhodoferax sp.
CCTCTACCGTGCGCTCCTGGAACTGGCTGATCCGAATCCAGGCATATCCGGGTTCGATCACCTTGGCGCGAACTGACTGTTGCTTGATCTCTTCGCGAATGATACTGGCGGTGAAGGTGCGGTTTTCGTCTTTGCGAAAGATCGTCAGAACCACTTTGGTATTGGGCTCGCCCCGCATGCGCTTGACGGCCTCATTGAGCGTCAAGCCCTTGACGGCGGTATCGTCTACGCGGGTGATCAGGTCGTTGGTCTTGAGACCCGCACGAAATGCCGGCGAGCCTTCGATCGGGGACACCACCTTGACCAGACCGTCTTCCTGGGTGATTTCAATGCCGACGCCGACGAATTTGCCTGAGGTGCCCTCTTTGAATTCCTTGAACGACTTTTTGTCAAAGTACTGTGAATGGGGGTCCAGGCTGGAGACCATGCCCGCAATGGCTTCCGTGATGAGTTTCTTTTCGTCCACGGGCTCCACATAGTCGCTCTTGACCATGCCGAAAACCGCCGCGAGTTGCTGCAACTCTTCCAACGGCAGCGGTGACATTGCGCTGCGCGCGACTGTTTGCAATGACACGGTTGTCAAGGCTCCGGTGATGACACCCAGTCCGACCCAGCCCGCAATTTTCAGTTTGTGACCCATAGTTTTCCAGTAACGCTTCAATATACACCTTGGAGGTGCTTTTCGGCTTTCGGTTCCGCTCCAGCGGCCATCCACACCGAATAAGCGGACCAATACCTCGCAGACTCAGGCTTTACCCTGAGCGGCAACGGCAGCAGCGGCCTTGGCAGCCGCCTCGGCGTCACCCAGGTAGTAGTGCCGCAGGGGCTTGAGATCAGCGTCCAGTTCATACACCAGGGGAATTCCATTGGGAATGTTCAGCCCCACAATGTCATCATCGGAAATATTGTCAAGGTACTTCACGAGCGCGCGAATCGAGTTGCCGTGTGCGGCCACCACGATGCGCTTGCCAGACCGGATAGCAGGTGCCATGACTTCGTTCCAGAAAGGCATCACGCGAGCAACCGTGTCCTTGAGACACTCGGTCAGTGGGACTTGGTCATGTTGCAGACTGGCATAGCGCACGTCCGATCGTTCACAGCGTGCATCCGTCGGCTCCAGTGCAGGCGGTGGCGTGTCGTAGCTGCGCCGCCATTGCAATACCTGCGCGTCTCCGTATTGCTTGGCCATGTCGGCCTTGTTGAGTCCCTGCAATGCACCGTAATGGCGTTCATTGAGGCGCCACGAGTGCACCACTGGTAGCCAGGTGCGGTCCATCTCGTCCAGGCACAGCCACAGCGTGCGGGTGGCGCGTTTGAGTACGCTGGTGTAAGCCAGATCAAACTCGTAGGCATCGGCCTTCAGCAGTCGGCCAGCATTCTTTGCCTGTTCGATCCCCAGTGGTGTGAGATCCACATCAGTCCAGCCGGTAAAGCGATTCTCGAGATTCCAGGTAGATTCGCCGTGGCGAACAAGAACAATTTTGTACATGGTTGTAGGGTGGGGCAAGTATGAAAACCGGGTCATCCGGCGGGGCAACGGTGTCCATTCTAAAATGCCGGGCTGGCTGGCGGGTAACTTACAAGGAACAAAGTGAAATTTATTATCGACAATTGGATGCTCATCTCTATCGCCGTGGCTTCCGGCGGAATGCTGTTGTGGCCGGTGGTACAGGGTGCCGGCGGGGGTGGATTGGTCCCGGCCGCCGCAGTACAACTCATCAACCGCGAAAAGGCGGTGGTGATCGACGTCTGTGAACCCGGGGAATTCGCTGCAGGACATGTGGTGGGTGCCAGAAATGTACCTTTGGGAGAACTGGAAACCAAATTGGGCGCAGCGGCAAAGAACAAGACCGTTCCGCTGATCCTGGTCTGCCAGTCAGGTGCGCGCTCAGGGCGTGCAGTCGCAATTGCCAAGAAACTCGGGTACGAGCAGGCGCAATCGCTCGGAGGTGGCATGTCGGCCTGGCGTGCAGCCAACTTGCCGGTTGAGAAGGCCTGAGCCCATGCAAACCGTCAAGATGTACACCACGGCCGTCTGCCCGTATTGCATTCAGGCCAAGCGCATTCTCCAGTCCAAGGGTGTTACGCAGATCGAAGAGATCCGTATCGACGCCTTGCCGCAGGAGCGCGCAAAAATGATGGAAATCACGGGGCGGCGAACGGTGCCGCAGATTTTCATTGGCGATACCCATGTGGGAGGGTGCGACGACCTGATGGCGCTCGACAGTCGCGGCGGGTTGATGCCCCTGCTGGGCGCGGCCTGACATAATCCCGACGCTGACAAGCGTTATCCGTCTGCCTGCCCCGTTGTGGGGCGGGTATTGTTTTACTTTGAAAGATATTTCCATGGCTGATCAAGATCCCGTTTTCCAGATTCAACGCGTGTACCTCAAGGAGGCGTCTCTGGAGCAACCCAATTCTCCCGGCATCCTGTTGGAGCAGGAGCAGCCTGCCGTTGACATTCAATTGGGCGTGCAGGCCAATCCGGTCGCTGATGGCATTTTTGAGGTGTGCGTGACCGCTACGGTGCATACCAAGATCAAGGACAAGACGGTTTTCCTCGTTGAGGCCAAACAGGCTGGTATTTTCGAAATCCGCAATCTGGCGCAGGAGCAGATGGGGCAAATCATGGGCATTGCCTGTCCGCAAATCGTGTATCCCTACCTGCGCGGCAACGTAGCCGATTTGATTCAGCGTGGCGGATTCCCACCGGTGCACCTCGCCGAGATCAACTTCCAGGCCATGTACGAGCAGCAGCAGGTGGAAGCCGCGAGCGCTGCACCGGGTACTTTGCCGCAATAATTTCTGAGCCATTTCGGCCTGCAGCGCGCATCTGTATTGCGTAAGCAGCTATGAAAATAGTAGTGCTCGGGGGCGGTGCGTGGGGCACTGCACTGGCCTTGAGTGCCGCAGGCAACATTGCGGCGTGTCACGCCGTGACCTTGTGGCTGCGCGATGCCAGGCAGGCGCATGCGTTGGAACTCGCACGTCAGAACCAGCGGTATCTTCCCGGTGCGATATTCCCCTATTCGTTGCGCGTCAGTGCGCAGCCGCTCACAGATTTCATCGGAATTGCAGACGCGTTCGACCTGGTGATCATTGCGTCGCCCATGGCTGGTTTGCGCGGTCTATTGACCGATATATGCACCCTTGCAATGCCCGTTGCCTGGTTATGCAAGGGCTTTGAGCAGGCCATCGGCACAGAACCCGGGCTGCTCGGGCACGAAGTACAGCAACAGGTTGCGCCCGGCTTGCATGCGGGTGTATTGAGTGGCCCGAGTTTTGCGCAAGAGGTGGCGCTTGGGCAGCCGACCGCGTTGGTCGCCTCCAGTGTCCACGCGGAGGTGCGTGATGCCCTGGTGGCAGGTTTTCACAGCGCCAGTCTGCGCGTCTATGCCAATGAAGACGTGGTGGGTGTCGAGGTCGGTGGCGCCGTGAAGAACGTGCTGGCCATTGCCACTGGTCTGTGTGACGGTCTGCAATTGGGGCTCAACGCGCGTGCCGCGTTGATTACCCGCGGCCTGGCCGAGATGACGCGCTTGGGCCTTGCGCTGGGGGCCCACCCGGAGACTTTCATGGGTCTGAGCGGCTTGGGCGATCTGGTGCTGACCGCTACCGGAGACCTGTCGCGCAACCGGCGGGTCGGACAGGCGCTTGCCAGTGGTCAAACTCTGGATGAGGCAGTGCATACCCTGGGTCATGTGGCGGAAGGTGTGTACTGCGCACGCACGGTGGTGCAGCGCGCACGCAGTCTGGGCATCGACATGCCAATTGCCCAATGTGTCGTGGAATTGCTCGACGGTCGCATGCGGCCCGCAGAAGCAGTAGCACGGCTTATGGGGCGTGACCCCAAGCGCGAAGGCCTGGTTACCCCTGCTGGACCCGCGCAGTAATGTGGGCCATGGCTTCTTGCACCTGATCCACCAGAATCAGGCACAGTTCGCCGGGCGCTAGCTTGTCCAGCGCCATGTCAATGGCCAAAAACTCCCCGTGAATTTCGGTAGAGCTCTTGGTGCGCTTGGCGTGGGTCAGACCCTGACGCAATAGCGCTTTCACTTCGCCATCCCGGCGACCGCGCTGGCACTGGTCTTCAAATAGGATCACTTCGTCGAACGCGTCACCAAGGATCTCGGTTTGCTGGCGAATATCCTGATCGCGCCGGTCTCCTGCGCCACTGATCACCACACTGCGGCGTGTCGCCGGTATGGCCTGCACCGCCTGCACCAGGGCCATCATGGCGTCCGGGTTGTGGCCGTAATCGGCAATGATGGTGGCACCCCTGAACTTGAACAGGTTAAAGCGGCCCTGCGCGTTGTCGGTATCGTTGGAAAAGCTTGCCAGTCCTTTGCGAATAACATCCCAGTTCACTCCAAGTGCCCACGTAGCGGCCACTGCCGCCATGGCGTTGTCCACCTGGAATCCGATGGCGCCGTGCATGGTGACTGGCACTTCCGAGAGTGCAATCGTGGCTTGGAAATTACCCTTCGAGGCTACGATATGGCCATTTTCAACATAGACCACGGCATGGCCCTGCGCGCGGTGCGTGGCCATGACGGGGTGGTATTTGTCGGCGGCAAAAAAGGTAACATCCCCCAGTGCCTTGCTCGCCATGGATGCCACATTGCGGTCGGTGGCGTTGAGAACAGCGACGCCAGTCTTTGATACGTTTTGCACAACGACGCGTTTGAGCACCGCCAGATCCTTGACGGTGGTGATGTAGTTCAAACCAAGATGGTCGCCGCTGCCGACATTGGTGACTACGGCTACGTCGCACCGGTCAAAGGCCAACCCCTCACGCAACACGCCACCGCGCGCGGTTTCCAGCACCGCGGCATCCACATCCGGGTGTAGCAGCACACTGCGGGCGCTCTTGGGGCCGCTGCAGTCGCCGGTGTCAATACACTGGCCGTTCACATACACACCGTCGGTATTGGTCATGCCCACACGCATGCCATTGTGGGTAAGCAGGTGCGAGATCAGTCGAACGGTGGTGGTTTTTCCATTGGTCCCGGTGACGGCAACAATGGGTATGCGTCCGTTTTCGCCATTCTTGAACATGCTCGAAATGATGGCTTCGCCGACCGCTCGCCCTTTGCCAAACGAGGGTGACAAATGCATGCGCAGCCCAGGCGCCGCATTGACTTCGACCACGCCGCCACCCTGCTCCTCGATCGGCCGCAGAATGCTGTCACACACTACGTCCACACCGCAGATGTCCAGGCCCACCATATGGGCAGCAGCGACGGCCCGCGCAGCGACTTCCGGATGAACGTCATCGGTAACATCGGTGGCGGAGCCACCAGTGGACAAGTTGGCGTTGTTGCGCAGGTTGACGCGTTGTCCTTTGACAGGCACCGAGTCGGCAGTCAGTCCTTGTGAGGCCAGACAGGACCTTGCGATGTCGTCAAAGCGGATTTTGGTGAGCGAGGTGGAGTGTCCACTGCCACGGCGTGGGTCCAGGTTGACCTGGTCGACCAACTGGGCGATGGTCAGGACACCATCTCCAACCACCTTGGGCGGGTCGCGGCGGGCAGCTGCGACCATTTTGTCACCCACAACAAGGAGTCGAAAGTCGTTGCCCGGCATGTATCGCTCCACCAGAATGGTGTTGCGAAACTCGCGGGCAACTTCGTAGGCTTTGACCAGTTGCTCGCGCGAAGTGATATTGACGGTAACGCCCTTGCCCTGGTTGCCGTCGTTAGGCTTCACCACCACGGGAAGCCCAATCTCACAGGCTGCCTTCCATGCATCCTCGGCATCGCTGACCTCGCGTCCGGTCGGCACCGGCACGCCTGCGGCAGACAGCAACTTCTTGGTCAAATCCTTGTCCTGCGCGATCGCTTCGGCGATGGCACTGGTGACGTCCATCTCAGCCGCCTGGATACGACGCTGCTTGCTCCCCCAACCAAACCGCACCATGCTGCCTTCGGTCATGCGGCTGTACGGGATGTTGCGGGCGACGGCTGCATTGACGATGCAGCCTGTGCTCGGCCCTAGACGCACGTCCTCGTCGAGTTCACGCAATTGCGTCAGCGCCGCTGTCAGATCGAACAGACCATTGTCCATCGCAGCCTGGCACAAACTCTGAGCCAGCTCCAGCGCAAGGCGTCCTACCGCCTCTTCGCTGTATTCGACGACTACCTGAAAAACCTGGGCCTCGACTGTCGGCGTACAGCAGCTGAAAGTCACCGGGCAACCTGCCTGCGCCTGCAATTCCAGCGCCGCCAGTTCCAGAACGTGGGCCATGGGGATGGAATCATTGTGGCCGGTCGGCTGCAGCGGGCTGATCTCCGGAAAGCGGGCGCGCAGGCGTGCTTCGAAACCGTCGATCAGTCCGACCGAACACTCTGCTTCAGTGCATGAAACCACGGACTGAATGGCCGTATGGTGGCTCCAGAGATTGGGGCCGCGCAAGGCCCGGATGCGTGTGACTTCCATGCTATGCAATCAGTAAGAGTAGGGTGTTTTTTTCGGGTTGGACTCGAAGGTCCGCAATCCCGCGCCAATCAATTCAGGAGGAATATTCAAAGCCCACGCAGCAGCTACTGCCGCCATCACCATTTCTGGCTGCGAAGACTTGGCGGGTTTGAGTGTTGCCAACGGCAATTGGGCTATTTCGCTGCTTCCCTGCGCCATCACGATCAGTTCGTCACGCACGAAGACCACGCGCTCACCCGAGGCGCGGTGGTCTGCCATGGCGGGTAGCCTGGCATCCAGCGCATAGAAGATGACCTTGCCGTCACACAGCTCGGCCATCTCCACCACCTGGGGATCGGCGGCATTGAGCACGGCCGTACCGGTGGGAAGAATCACATCCACCTGGGTACGCGCCACTTTGAAGGTCTGCTCGGCGTCCAGAATGTCAAATTCCTTCAGCGACTCCTGCCAGCTGACGTCGGTCACAACGCCAACGCTGCATTTGTCATAAGCCAGACCCTCGGCCAATATGGTGTGGCTGCCGTTTTCGAACACTGCAGCCTGCACCGAACGATTGATCAGCAGGCGCTGTCCGGCTTCCCAGTGTGCGGCATCGTTGGAGGAAACCTGGCGGCCATCGAGGTATAGGCCTTCGCTGCAGGCCAGACCCACATGCTTGCCACTGATATGCGCGAGCCAAGCTACCAGGCGGGCGATCCGGCCTGTCTTTTGCGTTCCTGTGATGCCTACGATGGGGATGCGGCCGTCGCGGTCGGACTGAAACAGGTGGTCGATGATGGCCTTGCCGACTGGGCGACCGGCGCCCTGGGCGGGTTTGATGTGCGATAGCAATCCGGGGCTGGCATTGACTTCGATCACCGCGGCGCGCTGTGCGTGCATCGGTTTGGTTACATCTTCCAGCACCATGTCCACACCTGCAATGTCCAGCCCCACCACCCGGGCCGCCAAAGCGGCTGTGGCGGCAACGCTGGGGTGTACCGTGTCGGTAACGTCAAAAGCCACGTTGCCATTGCGCTGAATCAGTACTTTCTGGTCCGCCAGCGGGACCGACTCCGGCGTCAGGCCAGCGCGCTCCAGTTCCAGAATGATTTCACCGGAGTTGCTGGGCAGCACGACGTTGAGCGGAAAGTCTTCTCCGGTGCCGCGACGTGGATCGATGTTGATCTGTTTTTCGCACAGTTCATCTACCGTGGAAGCGCCATCTCCCGTCACCCACAGCACTTCACCACAGGCTGCGGCCACCACTTTCTTGCCAACAATCAGAAAACGGTGCTCGTCCCCGGCGATGTACTTCTCCACGATGACACTGCTGCCGCCACCCTTGCGGTAGGCCAGTGCGTAGGCACCCTCCACGTCGCTTTGGGTCATCAGGTTGAGTGACACGCCGCGGCCATGGTTGCCGTCGTAGGGTTTCACCACGACTGGCACGCCAATACTTTGCGCTGCCTCCCATGCGGCCTCGGCGCTGCGCACCAACTCCCCTTCGGGCACAGGCACTCCACAGGACTTGAGCAGGGATTTGGTGAGATCTTTGTCGCTGGCAATTTCTTCGGCGATGGCGCTGGTCTGGTCCGTTTCGGCGGTCCAGATGCGGCGCTGGTTGATGCCATAGCCCAATTGAACCAGATTGCCCTCCGTCAAACGGATGGATGGGATGCGGCGTTCGGTGGCGGCGTCCACGATATTGGCGGTGCTTGGCCCAAGGCACAAGTCATCCACACGCTCACTCAAGTGCGCCAATGTTGCCGGGAGATCGAAGGGGGTGTCATTTACTGCAGCCAGCACCAGTTCGCGTGCTGCTGCCAGCGCTTCGCGGCCCACCTGTTCCTGGCGGGTTCGAAAGGCAATCTTGTAGACACCGCGCTGCGACGTCTGGCGCGCCTTGCCAAAACCTGTGCGCATGCCGGCCAAATTCTGCAGCTCCAGCGTGACGTGTTCCAGGATATGCGCTGCATAAGTGCCTTCCCGCACCCTCTGCAAAAAGCCGCCGCGCACACCCGGGCTGCAGTGGTGTTCCACCAGGCTGGGCAACAACGTGGTCAGGCGTTCGTAGAATCCGGGCAGTGTGTTGGACGGGTGGTCCTCAAGCTCACCGATATCCACCAAGGCCTCAATGACAGCGCGGTAGGTCCAGATGTTGGGACCACGCAGGTGCGTGACCCGAAGGATGTCAATACTTTTCTTGTTGGTCATGGCTGGTTGTGCGTTGGCCGGTCCACCATCATGGTGTTGTCTGCGTTATGTATTCTCGCTCAGTCTGCCGCTGATTCGGCCGATGCCGTGTTTGGCCATGGACTAGCGTAAAGTCAGGCGTTGGTGTTCTAGCTCGCCTGCAATGGTGTGTGGTTATCAAGTAAAACAAGTTTCCCTCTGAAATGAACTCTTTAGCGTCTGTCGCAAACCTGCAGTTGCCTGATCTTTCCGCCCGGTGGCTTGCCGAAGTGCAACAACAACTCCGCCCCCAAGAGAACGTTCTGGCCATGCTGGAGGTTGACCTGGATGCCACACTGCAGTTTGTAAAAGGCCTGATCGTGGTCACCGAGCATCGATTGCTCAGTCGCGATGGCGCTCAGAGCCAGTGGCAAATCTGGGACTATGCTCCAGGTCTGGCATTGCAGCACCATGACCATGCGGGCGTTGCCCATCTCGACCTGGTAGATGCACACCGACGCCTGGCAACCTGGCGGTTCACATTGGGCCAGAATTTGCAGGCGATTCGGCTGGTCGACCAGTTTCAAGCGCAGGTTGAAAGCCATGTCACCGGCAAGCCTCTGGTGCTCGCTCTGAAAAACGTCTGTCCCAGTTGCAAGGCCCCTCTGGAGTCCGATCAGGAAGAGTGTCCGATTTGTACCAAAGTGGTTCACACGCCGCCTTCGACGTGGACGCTTTTTCGACTTTGGCGGTTTGCCAAACCCTACCGTGGCCAGCTGCTGCTGGGTTTCATTCTCATGCTGCTGGGAACGGCGGCCAGCCAGGTACCGCCCTATCTGACAATTCCGCTGGTTGACGAAGTCCTGATTCCCTACCAGAACGGGGAAAAGATTCCGACGAGCACAGTGGCATGGTACCTGTCGGGTCTGCTCGGTGCGGGCCTGCTGGCGTGGGTGCTCAGCTGGGCCAAGACCTACATCCTGGCGCTCGCGTCCGAGCGCATTGCAGCAGATCTGCGCACCACCACCTACGAGCATCTGCTGCGATTGTCCCTGGAGTATTTTGGTGGCAAGCGCACGGGGGATCTGCTGTCCAGGGTGGGCAGTGAAAGCGACCGCATTGCCGTCTACCTTTCGCTGCACCTGACCGACTTTGCCAGCGATGTGGTGATGATCGCCATGACCGCGGTCATTCTCTTCTCGATGAATCCCTACCTGGCACTCATTACCCTGGTGCCACTGCCATTCATCGGCTGGATGATCCATTTCGTGCGTTACCGACTGCGCACCGGGTTCGAGAAAATTGACCGTGTGTGGGGCGAGGTCACCAATGTGTTGGCCGATACCATTCCCGGCATACGTGTCGTAAAGGCGTTTGCGCAGGAGCAACGTGAGGCCCGGCGCTTTCGTGATGCCAACAAGCACAATTTGCTGGTCAATGACCGTATCAACAAGATCTGGTCCCTGTTTTCGCCCAGCGTGTCGCTGCTCACGGAAATCGGTTTGCTAGTGGTGTGGGGATTTGGCATCTGGCAAGTGTCCAAAGGCGAGATCACGGTGGGCATGCTGCTGGCGGCCATTGCCTACATCGGGCGCTTTTATGGCCGACTTGACTCCATGAGTCGCATCGTCTCAGTGACCCAAAAATCGGCGTCTGCCGCCAAGCGCATATTTGACATTCTGGACCATGTGTCGAGCGTGCCCGAACCTGTCAACCCGGTGCATGTGGGCAAAGTGCGCGGGCATATCGAAGTGCGCGACGTCGGCTTTCGCTACGGCAACCGCGAAGTCAATCGAGGCATCAGTCTGAACATTGCTCCGGGCGAAATGATTGGGCTGGTGGGCCATAGCGGCTCGGGCAAGAGTACGCTGGTGAACCTGATCTGCCGCTTCTATGACGTGTCGGAAGGTGCCATTCTGGTGGATGGCGTGGACATTCGCTCGTATGCCATGTCCGACTATCGGCAAAATATTGGATTGGTGCTGCAGGAGCCGTTCCTGTTCTTTGGCACCATTGCCGAAAACATCGCCTACGGAAAGCCGGAAGCGACGCGCTCTGAGATCATTGCTGCCGCGCGGGCGGCGCATGCCCACGAATTCATCCTGCGGTTGCCCCAGGGGTATGACTCGATGGTGGGTGAACGTGGACAGGGCCTCTCCGGGGGGGAGCGCCAACGCATCTCCATTGCACGTGCCTTGTTGATTGATCCGCGCATCCTGATCCTGGATGAAGCCACCTCGTCAGTCGACTCCGAGACCGAGAAAGAAATTCAAAAGGCGCTGGAAAACCTGGTGCAGGGCCGCACCACCATTGCCATCGCGCACCGGTTGTCTACTTTGCAGCGTGCCGACCGTCTGGTGGTGCTCGACCGGGGTCGCGTGGTCGAGGAAGGCACCCACGATGCGCTCATGGCCGAGGAGGGCGCCTACTTCAATTTGTACCAAGCGCAAGCGCGCAACATGGAGGCGAATATGCCCGGTGTACGTGTGGGACCAACCGAAAGGGAAAGACAGGAATGAATACGGTCACAGCCCGACAGCAGGTGGCCGTAAGTATCACCGACTTCATTCTGGAGCGCGATGCTATGGGTAAGCTCATTCTGTCGACATCGGCGGGCCAGCGTTACGTTGGCGTGTTGCCAGTGCGGGCGTTTCCCATCCAGTCACCCGACGAGGGCATTTCGATGGTTACGCCTGATGGCGAGGAACTTGCATGGATTGAAAAGTTGTCAGATGTTGCACAGCCGTCCCAGACCTTGATCCGTGAGGAGCTGGCCACGCGTGAATTCATGCCGGTGATCAGCGAGATCGTGGGAGTCACCAGTTTCTCCACGCCATGCACCTGGTCCGTTACAACCGACCGGGGGGCCACAGACTTCGTTTTACGCGGTGACGAGGACATCCGGCGCATCGGCACGGATGGCTGTTTGCTCATTGCCGACAGTCATGGTATTCAGTATCTGGTCCGGGATCAGTTCGCGCTGAATGCTCACAGCAAGAAGATTCTGGACCGGTTCCTGTGATGGAAATTTGTAACACTTTGTGAGAGTTGAAGGATCTGTAAGGCACAGCAACAGCATTCCGCGCAAAATAGACCTTCCACTTTTTTTCACCTGACGTTCCTATGCAGCCAAAAGATAACCGTCCCACCAAGCTCGTCGTGGTGGACGACGATGCGCGCATACGCGACCTGTTAAAGCGCTACCTGACCCAGGAAGGTTTTGAGGTTTTGCTGGCGGAAGACGCCAAGGCTTTGACGCGCATTGCGCAGCGTGAAACGGTGGATTTGATCGTGCTGGACCTGATGATGCCGGGTGAAGACGGGCTGTCGGTGTGTCGGCGCCTGCGCGCCAACAACGACCTCACGCCGATCATTATGCTGACTGCCAAAACCGAGGATATCGATCGCATCGTCGGACTTGAGGTGGGTGCCGATGATTATCTGGGCAAGCCCTTCAACCCCAGGGAGTTGCTGGCACGTATCCATGCGGTATTGCGCCGGCGACCGGTGCAGGAGTTGCCCGGTGCACCATCCGGAGACCAGGAAGTGGTGCGTTTTGGCCCATTTTCGTTCGACCTTGGCGCACGCACCCTTCGCAAGGGAGATGACGAATTGCCCCTGACCACCGGAGAATTTGCGATGCTCAAGGTGCTGGTACGCCATCCGCGGGTGGCTTTGTCCCGCGAAAAGCTGGCGCAGCTTTCGCGCGGCCGCGATTTCGAACCTTTTGACCGCAGCCTGGATGTGCAGGTTTCACGCCTTCGCAAACTGATCGAGGTGGACCCAACGGCACCGCGTTTCATCCAGACGGTCTGGGGTGTCGGCTACGTGTTTGTTCCAGACGAAGCAACCTGATTTGGCACCCACTCAATTTTTCGATTTCGATGCAGCGACGACGCAGCTCGGACAGGAAGAACCAGAGGAGACAGGCAACCGACTCTCGGTGAGCCTATTTTGGCGCACGTTTTTCCTGCTGTCGGTATTGTTGTTGGGATGTATGTTGGCCTGGTTGCAGACCTTGAAATCGTTGCAGTACGAGGCCCATGCTCTTGAGGTTGCCAAGGAGCTGGCGTCACAGGTCAATCTCAGTCGGGCGGCGTTGCAGCACTCTGATGCCATCGCGCGCGTGGCGTTGCTCAAAGTCATGCGTGAGGAAGAAGGCCTGCGCATCGTGCCACGGGAACCCAACGACGTTTTTGTGCTGCGTGACACTGACTCCGTGGGCAAGAAAGTGACGCTGGAAGTGACAAAGCATCTGGGTCCGGGTTCGATGGTGGCCACCAGCGTCAACGGCCGCATGGGCTTGTGGGTAGGCTTTCTGATGGGCGGAGATCCGTACTGGTTGCTGGCCGAGCACGAAGAATCGCTCCCGGCAGGGCGGGCCACCTGGTTGACCTGGCTGGCGCTCGCTACGTCCTTGTCGCTGGCGGGTGCTGCGCTGATTGCGCGGCTCATCAATCGGCCCCTGAAAGAGCTGTCGTTTGCTGCCGGCCGAGTACGCGAAGGACGCTTTGAGGCCAGCCAGCTTGATGAGCGTGTCCCCACTAGCGAGATTCGTGATGTCAACATCGGATTTAATCGCATGGCGCAGCGGTTGGCCAAGATCGAGCAGGATCGCGTCATGATGCTTGCCGGCATTTCGCACGATTTGCGCACGCCGTTGGCGCGCCTGCGGTTGGAGACCGAAATGAGTGTGATAGACACCAATGCGCGCGCCCACATGGTGGCCGACATTGAGCAACTCGACGCCATCATCGACAAGTTTCTGGACTACGCCCGGCCCGTGAACGGGCTTGGCGAGACCATTTCGCTCAGGAAAGTGGTGGACAACTGTGTATTCCCCTTGCAGGGTCGTAACGATGTGCGACTGATGGTGGATGTGGACGCGAGTTTGTCGGTGCGCGGTGATGCGGTGGAGTTGGGACGTGTTGTTTCCAACCTGCTCGAAAATGCCTGTCGCTATGGGAAAACCCCCAGCACTGGCGTTGCGGACATTCGAATCGCTGCCACGCAGCGCGACCATTGGGTGTTGCTGAAAATACGTGACCACGGCATTGGCGCTGCGCCCGAGCAACTGCTGAACCTGCTGCAGCCCTTCTACCGGGGCGAAGCGGCCAGAACTGCCGCCAACGGAGCAGGTCTGGGGCTGGCAATTGTGGATAAGACCGTGCGACGCATGGGTGGGGCATTTGCCATCACCAATGCTCCATCCGGCGGGCTTTCTGCCAATATTCGTTTGCACAGCGCCTGACTGTCACCCTATACCTCGAGGTTGTCTATCAGGCGTGTGGCACCCAATCGTGCGGCTGCCAGCACCACCAGTGCATCTCCAGGGTGGGGTGTTTGCAGGTCCGCCTGGCGCCGTACCGCGACATAGTCGGGGCGCCAACCGGCGCTGCTCAATCTTTGCATGGCGTGCGACTCCAGTTGCGCAATATCGCTCGGTGCCAGTGTGCTTCCGGAGCGCAGCGCCTGCGCAACTTCCCGCAGCGTGGCCGACAACAGCACCGCCTGCTGGCGTTCTGCCGTGCTCAGGTAGCCATTGCGCGAAGAAAGGGCAAGCCCGTCATCGCTGCGCTGGGTTTCACCGCCCACAATATCGATGGGCATCGCGAACTGTTTGACCATATTGCGGATCACCATCAGCTGCTGGTAATCCTTCTTGCCAAACAGCGCAGTGCGCGCCTGGGTGCACGACAGCAGTTTCAGCACGACGGTACAGACGCCAATGAAAAAACCGGGCCGAAAATGTCCTTCCAGAATGTCCGCCAGGTCTGCTGGCGGGTGCACCTTGAAGGTTTGCGGCTGCGGGTACATCTCTGCTTCCAGCGGCGCGAACACCAGATCACAACCAGCCTCCTTAAGTTGCTCACAGTCGGCTTCCAGCGTGCGGGGATAACTGTCAAAGTCTTCGTGCGGTGCAAACTGCAGCCGATTGACAAAAATCGTCGAGACCGTAATGTCCCCCAGCGGTTTGGCCTG
>JAIFLV010000022.1 GCA_020048895.1 Rhodoferax sp.
AAGCTAAATCCGGCATCGATTTGTCGAGTGCTCTCAAAAATACTGGGCAGACGGGAAGAGATTAACCCTGGACTTCGACGGACGTAACAACAGGCCCAGTCCAATGCGCGGGCACTTGTCGAGAAAGACAATGTATTCATTATTTTTGGGTCGATAGAAGGTGGTCCATCCACAGCGGTGATGGCTGTCGCGACCGAACTCAAGGTGCCCTTTTTTGGGCCGATCGCCGGTGCGCCAACCCTGCGCCGACCATTTCAGCCCATGGTGTTCCCGGTGCGCGCCGAGCATCGCGACGAATTCAAGGCGCTGATGGAATACAGCAAGCGCACCGGTGGAAGTCGCGTGGCATTCTTCCGGTCTGATTCAGAGAACGGCCTGCTGCATCTCGAAAACGTCAAACTCCTGTGCAAGGAGCTTGGCATGGAACTGGTTGCTGACTTACCCTACAAGTCCGACGTGACCGACGCCCAGCTGGACGCAATGGTGGACCGCCTTGCGGGCACCACGCCGCATCTGGTTATTAACCATGGCGGCATTGACACCTACGAGAAACTTATCCGAAAAACCCGTGCCAAAGGGATGACGACCAATTTCAATGCGGTGAACTCTGGCTCTGCCGAATTGGCCAAACATTTGGGTGTGCTCGCGCAGGGCATGGTCTTTTCTCAGGTGGTGCCGAGTCCCTGGGAGCGCAAGACAGAAGTCACGCGCGAGTACCAGGAAGCATTGAAGCGCTACAAACCCGCGGCCGAATTTTCTTATGGGAGCCTGGAGGGGTATATCACCGCCAAAGCGTTGGTCTCGTCACTTCGTCTTGCCGGACCAACTCCCACACGTACTTCCTTTGTGCAGGGCCTGTATAGCGCGGGAAGTCTGGACATTAACGGCTTGCGCGCCGTGTATTCCAGCGGCTCGCATGCAGGCCTGTCGTTGGTGGACCTGGCAATCATCGCCAAGGACGGGAAGTTCCGTCATTAAACCAAGCCCACCCAGCCTTCATCGCGCTGCAGCAGTTGCCTCCTTGGGCGTCTCGTAAATGTGCGCCGCCAGGCCCCGGCTCTCCAGGGCTTCACCGAGTTTGAGTCGCATGAAGGCGCTGGTGGTGTAGCGTGACACGTCGGTGTAGTACTTGTCGCTGACTTCCTTGACCATGGCCGAGTAGTCGTCCACCACGGCTTCGTCGATCTGGAAGTTGTCGTAGTTGACCACCAGATTGATCTTCTTGCCAATGGGTTTGCACAGGTTTTCTGCAGCGTGCAGGATGTCTTCCACGTCCTTCTTGCTGTGCACGCGCAAGCCCTGGAAGTTGTAGTACGCCGTGCCTTTGGCGGGGTCGTACTGCATGCGGTCGACCAGGCTGATCGAGAGCAGCGTGTCATTGAGCTGCATGGCCTCAGGCAGGAAGATGCGCGCATCCATGGTCTGCGGGTTATTGATGATGGGCTTGAAGTCCATGTGCGCCAGAATGTCTTTTTCAATATCGATGCCCGGTGCCACCTCGGTCAATTCCAGGCCACCTGGTGAGAGTTTGAATACGCAGCGCTCGGTGACGTAGAGCACGTTTTGGCCGGTGCTCGAAGCGTAGGGGCCGCTGAAGGTGACCTGCTCGATCTTCTTGACGAATTTGCGGGCACGGCCTTCTTGCAGGATCTTGACCTGACCGCCTTCCACTTTCACTTTCAAGCCGCCGGCAGTAAAGGTTCCCACAAAGACCACGGTGCGGCTGTTCTGCGTGATGTTGATAAAGCCACCTGCACCCGCAAGTTTGGGGCCAAAACGGCTCACGTTGATGCTGCCTGCCGCATCGCATTCGGCCAGTCCCAGGCACGCCAGGTCCAGACCACCGCCATCGTAGAAGTCGAACTGCTGGTTCATGTCGACGACCGCATCGGGGTTGGTGGCGGCACCGAAATTCACCCCCGAAGCCGGCATGCCGCCAATGATGCCTGGCTCGGCGGTCAGGGTCATGTATTTCAGGATCTTTTCTTCATTGGCCACCGCGGCCACGCCCTCGGGCATGCCAATGCCGAGGTTCACCACGGCGTTGGGCAACAGCTCAAACGCGGCACGGCGTGCAATCACCTTGCGCTCATCGAGCGGCATGGGTGCAATGGCATCCAGCGGAATCCGAACTTCGGCAGAGAACGCGGGGTTGTAAGCGCTATTGAGGTTCTGCGGATGGTTCTCGGCTTGCGCCACCACCACGCAGTCGACCAGAATGCCGGGAACCTTCACGCGCCG
Source organism: Rhodoferax sp. (assembly GCA_020048895.1). Classification (GTDB taxonomy): domain Bacteria; phylum Pseudomonadota; class Gammaproteobacteria; order Burkholderiales; family Burkholderiaceae_C; genus Allorhodoferax. The sequence continues at coordinate 2,242 of JAIFLV010000022.1, forward strand.
GGGGTTGAGTGAGCCGCGCTCGGCAATACGCTCCACCTGCGCAATGACAAAGCCACCACTGTTCTTGGTGGCAGTGGCGATGGCCAGCATGTCCTGCGTGAGGGTTTCACGTTCCATGGTGATGTTGCCTTCGGCGTCGGCACTGGTGCCGCGGATGAATGCCACCGAGATGGGTATGGCCTTGTAGTAGAGCAGTTCCGTGCCGCCCAGGGTGATGACGCTGACCATGTCCTCGGTGGTCTTGGTGCCAATCTTGCCGCCTTCCAGACGCGGATCTACAAAGGTGCCCAAACCCACCTTGGACGCAGTTCCCGGCAACCCGCAGGCGATGTCGCGGAACAAGTGCGAGATGACCCCCAACGGCAGGTTGTAGCCCTCGATCTTGCTCTCCAGTGCCAGTTTGCCGATTTGCGGTACCAGCCCATAGTGACCACCGATCACGCGCTTGAGCATGCCCTCATGGCCCAGGTGGTTGGCACCACCGGTGCCGCCATCACCAGGCCCCCCGCCGAACAGGAGTGTCAGATCACGTGGGTGGCCGGTTTCCAGAAAGCGCTTCTCAAGGGCCAGGATCAACTCGACGGGTACACCGTTGGAGCCAAAGCCCGCACAGCACAGGGTGTCACCGTCGCGCACGATAGCGATGGCCTCAGCGGCGGATACAACTTTCTTTCTCATACAACAGCCTTTCTTGCTAAGTCAAAAAATCAATACTGGCCTTCGGTCAGGGTGTCGAGCTGGAACAGGCCACTGCTGTGCCACAGCCAGACGTCGGTGTAAGTCACCCGCCCGAGCTTGACCGGCGCGGGGTAGGGCGCTGCCTTGTGCAACGCGCGTTCAATCTCGGCCACGACTTCGGGGGCTTGCGTGGGTCTGCGTGTCCAGCGGATTGCGGTGACCGCGCCACGCGCATTGATTTCGACCTCCACCACACCGATGGCGTACAGCAGGGGCGGCATCTTTCCCTTGTAGATGCGGTCGGCATAGTGTGTGTAGAGGTGCGCTGCCGCATCGCGCCGGTAGTCGCGGGCGTTGCGGGCCTGAGATGCCTTCACAGCAGGTGCGCCCGGCTTGGCTGGGGCAGATTCTGCTTGCGGGACATCCTTCACCGGAGCTTGGGGTTCAGGCAGTGGGGATGGTGGCGGTTTTGCCACACACCCTGCCACGATCGCGGCTATGCTGGCCCACAGGCTGGCGATGGTGGCTGTGGTTCGTTGCGGCTTGGGTGTCATGGAGTGCCTGAGAATCGCAAAGCACAAGCATACTGTGCCCTAAATTGCTTGAGACAGGGCTGGAAATAGGTGAATCTTGATGGGGATCAAAAGTGCAACAGGATGCTGAGTTTCTGACCCAACTTGCCCGCGCTCCGGCGGTGCTGGTTCATGTAGCAGCCACGCGAGGCTCGGTGCCCAGGGAAGAAGGTGCATGGATGGCCGTGTTTGCAGACCGCATCATTGGCACAGTGGGTGGCGGACATCTCGAGTGGCAAGCCATTGCCCAGGCACGCGAGCGTCTCCATGAAGGGCAGCGTGATGTGGATCTGGTGCGGTTTGCCCTAGGCCCCACTTTGGGACAGTGCTGCGGAGGTGAGGTGCAATTGCAGTTCCAGAATGTCGCTGCATCCGACGGTACCTGGCTGCGTGAGCAAATCACACCTATTGGTGTGCCAGTGGCCATATTCGGTGGCGGCCACGTGGGGCATGCCTTGGTGCACGTGCTGGCTCGCCTGCCTATGGAAATCAGCTGGATTGACAGCCGTGATGCGATATTCCCCCCGGGCTTGCCGATGGGTGTTGCCTGTGAACATTCGGCACCGGTGCAAGGGGCTGTGGCGGGGCTGAAGGCCGGCACCCTGGTGCTGATCATGAGTTTCAGCCACGCGGAAGACCTGGAAGTGGTGTCGGCCTGCCTGCATCGTCAACGTGCGCGGGGTGATCTGCCGTACGTTGGCCTGATTGGCAGCAAGACCAAGTGGGCAGCTTTTCGCAGCAGGCTGGCGCAGCGTGGCTTTTCTGATGCCGAACTTGCACACATTACCTGCCCCATCGGTGTCGCGGGCATCGCAGACAAGCGCCCCGAAGTGATCGCCGTGGCAGTGGCGGCACAATTGTTGCAAGTAGGCTGCGCTTAGGCACCGACCGAATCCTTTTTTGCACCACGGAGTAGCAAGCACATGGAAAGTTACCTGCTGGACTGGGCCAATCTCCTGCTGCGCTGGACGCACGTGATCACGGCGATCGCCTGGATTGGTTCCTCGTTCTACTTTGTTTTTCTCGACAGCAGTCTGACCCCGCCGGTCGATGAAGATTTGAAACGCCAGGGCGTCAGCGGCGAACTGTGGGCAGTGCACGGGGGTGGCTTCTACCACCCGGTCAAGTTCCTGGTCTCTCCGCCGAAGCTGCCCGAACACCTGCACTGGTTTTACTGGGAGAGCTACAGCACGTGGCTCACCGGGTTTGCGTTGTTCACCGTGTCGTACCTCTGGAGCGCGGGAACCTACCTGATCGACAAATCGGTGATGGACTGGTCACCTGGCGCAGCCATAGGCGCAGCGCTGGGTTTTCTGGTGGTGTTTTGGCTGGCCTACGATGCGATTTGCCGCACCCTGGGCCAGCGCAAGAATGGCGATGCGCTGGTAGGCGCCTGCGTGGCCCTGCTGGTGTGCCTGGCCTCGTGGCTGGCCTGCCACTGGTTTGCCGGGAGAGCCGCGTTCTTGCTGGTCGGCGCGATGATGGCGACATCCATGAGCGCCAATGTCTTTTTCTGGATCATCCCCGGGCAGCGCACTGTGGTGGCCGACCTCAAGGCTGGCCGACCGGTCGACCCGATTCACGGCAAACGGGGCAAGCAGCGCAGTGTGCACAACACCTATTTCACCCTGCCGGTGGTGTTTGCCATGCTGAGTAACCACTACAGCTTTACCTACACCCACCCGCACAACTGGCTGGTGCTGATCGCGATGATGTTTGCCGGTGCTGCGATTCGCCAGTTCTTTGTGCTGCGCCATGGTTTCAAACTGGGGCGCAACCGGCACCCTTGGTCGTATGCTGTGGCGGGTGTGGCGGTTTTGCTTGGTACTTTCGTGTGGTTGTTGCCACAGGACACTACGGGTTCTGGCGCTATGAAATCAGGAGCTGGTGGCGCACAGCCTACGGCCGTTGAAGGCGCTATTGGCTTTAAGACCGTGCAAGCGGTTCTGGAACAACGGTGCTATCTGTGCCATGGAGCCACTGTGCAGATGAAGAATGTGCGTCTGGATTCGCCCGAAGGCGTGAAGCTGCACGCCAACAACCTCTACCAGCAAGTGGTGGTGACGAAAATCATGCCCATGAACAATGCCACCCACATCACCGAGGCTGAGCGCACGCTCATCGCCAAGTGGTTTACCGACGGGGCGCGGGTCGATTAGCGATCAGGATGTTCGGTGGTCAGGCGAAAAGGTTGAATTTGGCGGCAAGTTTTTGTATGCCAAAGAAGTTGCCTTGCGGTGCGTGCGTAGCAGGCGGTTCGGCACCGTCGGCTCCCTTGGCGTCCAGCTTGGCGCGTTGTGCCTGATCGGCAAACTCGCGCATGGCCGAGACGGCAAACGATACAAAGTCTGGCTCATGCGCGCTAAAGGCCGTCTTGGGTTTGGCCACCATGACGCCATCGCTTCCCACCGTGAGCGTGGTCATCACACCGGCATTGCGCTCCAGCGCGGCCTGGTGCGCGCGCGCCATGGCGTCGGTATCGTCGCTTGAATCTACCGGCGGTTTGCGTGCGTTTGAGTAGACCGGCGGGGTGGTATCGCCACTCTTGATAGGTCCAGCGCCCGGCGCGGCAATCTTGAGCACCACGCTGCCGGCTGGTACCTGCTCAGTGATGAGCACGGGCTCCACACCCGGGCGTGCTCGGTTGGCTGTTGCAGCATCCGCGGGCGCTTTTGACTCCTTGTCCATCGACGGCAATGCCGTGTCGACCGGAAAGGACAGATGTTTGAGATGGTTGACTTGCATGGCACTTCCCCTTTGTACGGGTTACGCGCCAAGTATGGCGATGCCTCAGAAACGCTATGGCGAAAAATAAAGCGGAATAAACCGGGTATTTCCGGATGCTGGAGCGCGAAGAGGTTAGCGCTGGGAGGTCGCCAGTCGCGCCGCCAGACCCACAAACACCACGCTGGCGGTTCGGTTCAGCCAGCGTTGCGCGCGCAGCGAGCGCTGCAGCGCTGCGCCAAAACTGGCAGCAAACCAGGCGATGCTGGAAAACGTAAACAACGCTGCCAGACCGAAGATGGCACCGAGGTAAAAGATCTGCACGGCCAGGTTGCCCCGCGCCGGGTCGGCAAACTGTGGCAAAAATGCCAGAAAAAAGATGGCCACCTTGGGGTTGGTGACATTCATCACCACGCCACGGGCGTAGGTCTTGCCGGCGCTCAAGGCGGCTGAACTGCCATCACCCTGCATGCCCACCGGCGCATTCCAGGCGCCCCAGGCCAGCCAGACCAGATACGCCGCGCCGCATAGCTTGAGCACGGTGAACGCGGTGGCCGAAGCCGCCAGCAGCGCCGCCAGCCCCAGTGCTACTGCAGCCGTGTGAAAAAGCAGACCGCTGCACAGCCCCAGCACCACCAGCATGCCAGCGCGCCTGCCATGCTGCGCAGAATGGAGCAAGACAAACACGTTGTCCGGACCAGGTGCCAGTGCCAACAGCACCGAGGCGGCAAAAAAGGTGAGGGTGGTGTCCAGCGTAGGCATGTTTGCATTTTATGCCGCTAACGCCCGACCGGTGTGCGTGAGCAGCTCTCGTTTTTATAGCGTTTTTTGGACCAGCTCCAGTGCCAGCGCATTGTGTCGTTCCACCAGTGGCATCAATTCGACGGTGGTCAACTGCCCTTCTCGCACCAGCACCCGGCCGTTGACGATGGTGTAGTCCGCCTGCGGGCTGGCGCACAGCAGCAGGCTGCCTACCGGGTCGTGCACCGTGCCGCCAGCGAAGCCCAGGGTGTCGAGGTTAAACAACGCCAGGTCGGCGCACATGCCTACGGCCAGGTGACCGATGTCGCTGCGCCCGAGTACCTGTGCACCGCCGCGTGTGGCCAGTGCCAAGGCATCCCGGGCAGTCATTTCCGACGGACCGAGATCGCAACCAAAGAAGGTCTTGCCTGCGCGAACCTCGGGCGCTAGCATGGAGCGACCCACCCGGGCCAGTAGCAGAGCCTGGCGCGCTTCGTTCACCATATGTGCGCCGTCGTTGCTGGCGCTGCCGTCCACGCCCAGTCCGACTGGTACGCCTGCATTGAGCATGCGCCGAATGGGTGCGATGCCACTGGCCAGGCGCATATTGCTGCATGGGCAATGCGCCACGCCGGTGCGTGTGGCTGCAAACAGGTTGATGCCTTCCTCGTCGAGCTTCACGCAGTGGGCGTGCCACACGTCGTGCCCGAGCCAGCCCAGGTCTTGCGCGTATTGCGTGGGGGTGCAACCAAACATCGCCTGGGAGTAGGCCAGGTCGTGGTCGTTCTCCGCCAGATGGGTGTGCAGGCGGACCCCGAGCGAGCGCGCCAATGCGGCCGATTCACGCATCAGGCTTTGGCTCACACTGAACGGGCTGCAAGGTGCTACCGCGATCTGCAGCATGCTGCCGTGGCCTGCGTCGTGGTGCTGTTCAATCAGACGTTGGGTGTCTTGCAGGATGAACGCTTCTTCTTCCACCACGTTGTCGGGAGGTAGACCCCCCTGGCTTGCGCCGACGCTCATGCTGCCGCGGGTTGCTGTAAAGCGCATGCCGATCGCTTGCGCAGCTTCGATGCTGTCGTCGAGTCGCACACCATTGGGGTAGAGGTACAAATGGTCGCTGCTCGTGGTACAGCCGCTCATCAGCAACTCCGCCATCGCCACTTGTGTGCTGACCTGCACCATCTCCGGTGTGAGACCTGCCCAGATCGGGTAAAGACCGCGCAACCAGGAGAACAGTTCAGCGTTTTGTACGGCGGGAATGGCGCGCGTAAGGCTCTGGAACATGTGGTGGTGGGTGTTCACCAAACCCGGTGTGACCAGATGGCGGCTGGCTTCTATCACCTCCTGCGCCTGCATGGCCTGTGGGCTCAGACCGCCAAAAGGCCCGATATAGGCAATGCGGTTGTCCTGCACAAAGATGCAGGCATCGTGGAGTACCTCTCCCTGCGCGGGATCGGCGTGGTTCATGGTGGCAATGCAGCGGGCATTGCGGATCAGTAGGCTGCTCATACATATACGGAGTGAATTTGCAGCCCAAACTGTACGCGAGCGTGAGGCCATGGCTGGTTTGTGGGGTGGCTGCACACTGTGGGGTGGTACTTTCGTCTGCGCTTAACAAAGTTTGATCTTGCTCAAGGTATACCCCTCCCGAGCGCGGCACAGTGGCGACCATGTGTGCCATTGATCCTATGCTCTCTGTCCGCCCCACCGAGACGGTGGCCCCAGGTACTGTGCTGTTGCAGCGATCGGCCGTTGTCGATTCGGTGGTGTTTATCGAGTGTGGACGGGTGGTGCTGGGACTGATCTCCCCGATCGATGGGTTGATGGAACACCAGCTCGGCGTGACCGAAGGCCCGGGCTGGCTGGAGGCTACCACGGCGGTACTGAACCTCGCGAGTGTGGTGGATGCGATGGCAGAGACCGAAGTCGTGCTGCGTCGTATCACCCTGAAGGACTTTCGCGCTGCCATGCTGGTAAGCCCGCTCGGCGAGCAGTCGCTTCTGATGGATGTGGCGCGCGCCCATCGCCAGCAAACCGAATTGGCGGTGAGTCGCCTGGCCAAGGACGCCGAAGCCCGTTGTGCCGAGTGGTTGCTGCGCCACGCCCAGACCAACGACAAGGGCTGTTCGGTGCAGTTGCAGCAACGCAAACGCCTGATTGCGGCGCAATTGGGAATAGCGCCAGAGACCTTGTCGCGCGTGTTGCGGCATTTGCGTGAGCGCTGTTTGATAAGTGGCTCTGGGAGAGTGGTCAACCTCGTGGACCCCGGCGGACTGCGTTCTTTGGCTGGCGTGTAGGAGGCTGGGCGGCAGAGCGCTCTGCTCCGTGTCCCCCGCCCGCTGTGCGGGCTCCTCCTTGACCTGCGCAGAACACTCTGCCGCCCAGCCTCCTATGTCGTCTTGTAGCCCATAGTTTGAGGCAGCCATAGGACGATTTGTGGGAACAGGGTCATCGCGAGCAACAGCAGCAACAGCATCACCAGGAAGGGCCAGCCTTCCTTCATCATTTCGCCAATGGGAATGCCGGTGAGTGCCTTGGTGACGAACAGCAGCATGCCAAACGGCGGGTGAATCAGCCCGATCATCATGTTGAGTACGACCAGCACCCCAAAGTGCACCAGGTCCACGCCCAGCAGTTTGGCTGCCGGCAGCAACATGGGCACAAACACCAGCAGCAGGACCGACACATCGAGAAAACACCCTAACACCAGAAACATGACATTGACCAGCAGCAGGAACTTGACCTGTGACAGTTGCATGCTGTCTACCCATTGCGCCATGGCTTGCGGTACGCCTTCGGCGGTGAAGGCATAGTTCAGCACAAACGAACCGGCGAGGATCATGGTGATGACGGCGCTGCCGCGCGCAGATTCCATCACCACGCCCCAGAAGATTCGCCAGTTCAGGGCACGGAAAAACACCGTTGCCAGAATGAGCGAGTGCAGCGCCGCCACCGCTGCCGCCTCCGTGGGGGTGAAAATGCCGGAGTAGATGCCGCCCAACAGCACGATGGGCATCGACAGCGGCAAAGCACCACGAAATATCAGCCCGGCCCACTCGGAGCGTGGCACCGGTTCATCGCGCGGCATATCGCGTTTTACGGCGATGAAGTGCACCACCACCATCATTAGCCCCGCCATCAGAAAGCCCGGAACCACCCCCCCCAGGAACAAGGCGCCCACTGAAGCTCCGGACACCAAAGCATAGATCACCATCGGAATGCTCGGCGGAATGATAGGCCCCAGGGTGGCGCTGGCCACCACCACCGCACCGGCAAAGCCGCGTGTGTACTCGGGTTTCCTGAGCATTTGGCGAATCGTGACCAGGCCGGGGCCCGCTGCATCGGCAATGGCGCTACCACTCATGCCGGAAAAGATCACACTGACCAGAATGTCCACTTGGGCAAGACCACCGCGCATGCGCCCGACCAGAATGCGGCAGAAGTCGAAAATGCGCTCACTCACGGTGCCCGCATTCATGATGTTGGCTGCAAAGACAAAGAGCGGAACTGCCAGCAAGACGTAGCTGTTGTACAGCCCATTGCCCACCTGCTCGGCCACCAGTCCCAAGTCCTGCCTCTTCACAAGCAGGTAGGCAAAGCCCGAGGCGAGCATGGAGAAACCGATGGGCATGCGCAGCAACATGCCCACAACGAGCACGCCAACCAGGGCAACGAGGCCCATCGTCATAGCCGCAACTCGGCCTGCACCCCGACACCGCGGGCGGCGTTCCAGATGGCGTAGACGCTGCGCACGACCAGGGCTGCTAGCAGCAGCACAAAGGGCAGGTAAACCCACATGAATGGAATGTCCAACACCGGCGTGCCTTCACGTCGCATGAAGTGCACATAGTCCCAACTGGCTGGAAGGCCCACCAAGGCGAGCCCGCCAATCAGCAGATTGCCCACGATAGCCATGGCTTGACGCGACCGTTGCCCCACGCTGTTCCACACCAGGTCAAACACCACGTGCTCGCGCTGCGGCACCACCACGGCAGCAGCCCAGAGAATGACCCAGACGTACAGAATGACAGCGGCTTCATCGGTCCACGGCAGTGGTTTGTTGAAGCCAAAGCGCGCCGTGATCTGAATGATGAAAACGACAAAGAGCATCAGGAACAGCGCACCGCCAATAGCGTTGGCTGCGCGCCTCAGCCAGAGAAACATCACAACCTATTTTGTGGCGTTGATGCGCTCCACGATGCCCTTGGGCCAGACCTTGGCGTAGTCCGAGTTCTGGTACGTGGTCTGCACGGCTTTGCGGAAAGCGTCCACATCGGGCGTAGTGACTTGCAGGCCCTCCTTCTTGAAGAACTCCACCAGTTGCGCTTCTTCCTTGATGCGGTTCTCGTTGTTGAACGCTGCTGCGGCCTGCGCGGCGGCAGTGACTTTCTGCTTTTGTGCTGCGCTCAGGGCGTTGAAGCTCCTGTTGGAGATGGCGATGAAGATGCCGTCCACCAGATGGCTGGTCAGCACGATCTGCTTGGTCACTTCATAGAACTTGGCCGCACGCACCGATGGCAGCGGGTTGTCCTGGCCATCGATGGTGCCGGTCTTGAGGCCCAGGTAGACCTCGCCAAATGCCAGTGGCGTGGCGGTAGCGCCGAGTGCTTCGCCCAGGAACAGCCACTCCTTGGAGCCGGGCATGCGCAGTTTCACGCCCTTGAGATCCGCCGGTGTCTTGACGTTGCGCACCTCGCGCAAATTAATCTGGCGCGTTCCCAGGTACACCGTAGCCAGTGGCGTGACTTCCATCTTTTCAGACACTGTTTTGAAAAGCTCTGCGCCGATGGGGCCATTGAAAATCTTTTGCTGTTGATCGGGATCGCGCACCATGTAGCCGGCAGTAAACACCGAGAACTCGGGCACCAGTTTTGCAATATCAAATGCTGAGATGGAACTCAGCTCCAGATTGCCACGTGCCATGGCGGCCGGTTCGGTGCCCTGTTTGAACAGCGACGCATTGAGGTTGATCTGCACGTCAAACTCGCCTGGGGCACTTTTCTCCAATGCTTCCTTGAACACAGTCCACATCTTGGCGTGCCAGTCGTCGGGCACTGCGGGGGTGGAAATACGCAACACCGTCTTGCTTTGGGCGATGGCGGGCAGGGCGATTGCGCCAAGGGCTGCGGTGGCAGCCAGCAAGGTTCTGCGACGAAAATTTGAAGTTGTCATTGAGGGTCTCCTGTTGTGATGTAACGATGTAGTCGGAATCAAATCAATTGCAGCAAATCGCCAAGCGCGCGATAGCCTAGCCGTATAGCCTGTTCTTCATCCTCGTTCAGGCGACACAACGGCGCACGCATGGTAAGCCAGAAATCGTCTCCCGTTTGTTCCGCCAGCATGGTTTTGTAGACACCCAGAAAGGGCAAGTTAGGGCGCACCGCCATCAGAGCCAGGAGCGAAGTCATGCATTGCACGTCGCGCGCGTCGACCGCGTCGGGGGCATCGATAACCCGGCGCATCAAACGCGGCGCAATGTTGGCAAGTCCATTGACCGAGCCAGAACCACCTGCGAGCATGACGGGCGCCACGTGCGGTTCGGCACCCACCAGTACGCAGAAGTTGGGAAATGCCTTTGCCAACGCTAGCGCATGCGCCAGATCGCCACTGCTATCCTTGATGCCCACCACCTGCTGCGGATGGAGCTGTAGCAGTTCCGCAATGGCAGCATGCGAAAAACCATAGGTGCTCATGGTCGGGAAATGGTAGAGCAGCAAACGCAGAGCATCCGAGCCAATGCCGTCAATCACCTGCGTGTAGGCCTGCACAACCCCCGAATCCCGCGGCTGGTTGTAGTAGAACGGGGGCATCAGCATTTGCCGTGTCACGCCAAGTTGTATGGCATGGCGGCCCAGCGCAACAGCATCACCTAGAGCGGTAGCAGTAATGGTGCAAATAATCTGATCGGCGCGAATGCCCGCTGCCAGCAGTTTTTCCAGTTCAGCCTGGCGCTCGGCCACCGTGAACGCCGGGCCTTCTCCCGTGGTACCAAAGAGGGTGATGCCATCGCTGCCTGCGGCCAGCATGCGCTGTGCGTGGGCCAGCAGTCTGGCAGAGTCAAGCGTTGAGTCCGGGGCGACCGGAGTCAGCAGGGCCGGCCACAGGCCAAGGATTTCCGTATGCACACTGTGCCTTTCAAGCGAAAACGCCAACCGTGGCGTTCGGCTCAAATGGTAACCGGTAGCACCTTGAGAAGATTTTCTCGTTGCCAGTGCCGGGGCAAGAACCGGGTCCGCCAGCTACGCGCCATCTGGCCGTTGGTGATGCTGGGTGTGGGAGACACGCAGCTCAGCGACGACATCAAAGCCGGTAGGCTCGGACCCCGCTAACCCGTTTCAGCGAGAGAAGAATATATGCTCAATCGGGCTCAGCTCCTGTAAAACTGGCGTGAGATGCTCCTGATTGAGGAGCAGATGCTGCTGTGTCCAGCTTTCTGTGACGATTGCGGAAGTCAATTTCAGGGGCAGAGATGACCGCGAGAGGACTTTCACGTCCAAGTACGTGCGCTCTGCCGGGCGCACCCAAAAAAAGTGGCACCGAGGTGCCACTAAATACGGGGCATTGCTGCGACCCGCACCCTTAATATTGCTCTTGTTTTCCTTCTGACTCCTCACTCCACCTCGATTGCGAAGACCTGAATTGCCTTGGTTTCGTCAGCAACTGGCACGCACTTGCACTGCAAAATCGAAGCACGCACTGCCGCATGGATTAGGCGTGGATTCGAGAGAATGGAAACCTCTGTGACCAAACTCCCATTGATGGTGACTTCCACCTTCACCATGCCCGCGGCACCGTCTTGCATCGCCCTGCGGGGAAATTTGGGGCGGCCGTCGGCAAAATAAGCGATTTATAATGATGTTGAATTCACTTTCATTATATATTCCGAAGTATGATCATTCAAGTGCTAGCGATGGACGGCCAGGGCGAAACGAATCTGTCTGCGTCAATGGCACTGAACTTGAATTCTGCGGGACACTGACTTGAACTGGCATCTGTACTTTTCATTTCTGATTGCGTCTCTGGTTATTCTCTTGGTGCCTGGCCCCTCGTTCGCCTATGCGGTCGCAGTGGCTGGTCGCTCCTCGAGAAAGGCGATTCTGTTGAATGTTCTCGGTATGGGTTTGGGCGGCATGGTGATAGTGCTTGCCCTAGCGTTTGGTGTTGCAACACTTTTGCAAAATGTTCCAGCAGCCTACACAACACTGCAAATAGCAGGCTGCGCATACATGACTTGGCTGGGAATAGAGGCCTTCAGATCGCCCTCGAAAGATAGCAGCCTCACTGATTCAAAGACGCCCCCCTGGGCCGCCCGAGCCGGTCCGTTGCTTCAGGGATTCCTCGTTGAAACTGCTAATCCCAAGTCCATCCTATTTTTTTCTGCACTGATACCTCAGTTTGTTGATCCCCAACTCAATCACGTGCAAACTCAGTTGCTGTTTTTAGGGGTATCTTTTTTGTTTCTCCAGGTTACTTGGGACGCATCATTGATGTTGCTTGTATTGCGTTTTCGAAACCAGTTGGGACGTGAGAGGTCGCCAAGTTGGCAAAGATGGACCCGCTGGGTTAGCGGTACGACCTTTATAGGTATTGGTCTTGCGCTATTGCTGCAAGGCCGACCGATGAAGTATTGATCGCAGATGAACCCACTCCGATGGACTCATTGAGCGACTAGCAACTCTGCAAAACTATCAATTGCTTTTGACAAGAAAATGGTACATCAACCAACTTTACTCAGATAGGTGGGTGGAACTCTGGCTCGCAATCTCTGTTCACAGGAGTGCGCCAGACTCAAAAGGCACGGTTCACTCCACCTACCCGCAAAGAAGCTGAGTCCCAAAGGCAGCCCACTCAGTGTGCCAACGGGAACAGTGATACTGGGAGTTCCTGCAATGGCAGCGGGCGTTGTGCTTCCACCAAGAAAGTGATCACCTAAAACGAAGTCAGTCTTCCAGGCTGGGCCTTCAGTGGGGGCAATCAGTGCGTCTAACTGATGTGCACACAACGTCGCTTCGATGCAAGCCACCAGGGCCTCCTCCTTGCAAATGGCAATCGCTATCGAGTATTCATCTTCATTTAAGTCACCCTTGGAGTTAGACATCAGCATCAGCTCTTGGCCAAACCATTTCAAAACGTCATGGCCATTTAGGCGATTGAACGCAATGACCTCGCCTAGATTCGATACGGGACATCGCGAACCTTGCCTTTCAAAATATGCATTGAGCCCAGCCTTCATCTCGTATAAAAGGACCGTCCGCTTAGCTTCAGTGAGCCGGATTGAACTGGGTAAGGTAACAGGATCAACCAATATTGCACCGGCCCTTTCCAACGCAGAGAGTACTTCAGAATAAATCTCGTCCGACTTCTGATGAAACCCAAAAAACTCCCTGACAACACCTAGCCTCGCACCTGGTAGGGCATTTGGATCCAGGCAGGTTGTGTAGTCATTTGGCTCCAGGTTTGGTGAATTGCGAATAGCTGGATCATTGTTATCGACACCAACCAACGCGTTCAGCAATAGTGCGCAGTCATGAACGTTTCGTGCAATTGGCCCGGCCGTATCCAAACTCGTTGAAATTGGAATAATTCCCTGTCGGCTTATGAGTCCGACGGTAGGTTTCAATGCGACGACACCACACACTGCGGCCGGACTCAATAGCGAGCCATCGGTTTCGGTTCCAACCGCAGCGGCACAAAGACTGGCAGCCACGGCTGCAGCGGAACCCGAACTGGACCCCGAAGCACTTCGATCGAGAGCGTAGGGGTTGCGGGTCAGTCCGCCGCGTGAGCTCCACCCGCTCACACTATGCAATCCCCGCCCGTTGGACCACTCGCTCAAGTTTGATTTGCCGAGAATGACTGCCCCAGCTGCCCTTAATTGCTGAACCAGGAATGCATCTGTGGCAGATCGATTTCCCAAAAGTGCTATCGAACCGGCCGTAGTCTGCATACGATCTGCAGTATCAATATTGTCTTTGATGAGGATTGGCACGCCATGCAATGGTCCACGGCGACCGCGCAACCCTCGCTCCATGTCAAGTGCCTGCGCCAAAGAAACTGCATCAGGGTTGATCTCAATCACACTTGATAGACACGGTCCATCCCTATCCACCTGTGCTATGCGTTCCAGGTATTGATTAACAAGGCATTCAGATGTCAGACTTCCGGAATTCAGGAGCCTGCTTGCATCCAACAAGCTAAGTTCTTCGACGTCGATCGCCTGCATCATTTCTTACATGCAGAAAATTCGGAACGCGCGTCGCGCTGCAGAAAGAGTTGCGACTGCTTGCTCTCTGCACCTGATGCCGGAACAACTGATTCAGCATCCAGGAGATCTTGAATGACTCGACGAAACTGCGTCAAGGCCAAGTCGGCTGCCATGGGAAGCATCTGAAAGTTGGGATCCAGGCATAGATTGGCTTGCTGGGCGGTGATCATCTCCCGGTCTTCTTCAAAGGCAATTCGAAGGTTTTCCGTAATCTTGCGGGTGACCTCTGGCTGATCGATCATGAAGTTGTGCGGATGCGCAAAGAGGTAGTGCGTCGAAGTGTCGGTCTCTGGCGTGAGCGCCTGTCTGCCTCTGAACTCGAGTGCGTTTTCGCGAACCCCTGTGGTCCTGGCCTTCTCTCCAAGACCTGCGGGAACCATTCCGGAATCCATCAAAAGTATTCCAGGCGCGATGAAATCGTAGATCATCCATCGATCCGCCAGTTTGTTCTCAAATGCCCCATACGCTTTGGAGTATTCCGGAGGCTGCGTGTTGAAGACCCATTTGGTCAGCCGAACACCTCTATCCAGGCGCTCGACGGTAGGCAGGACGGAGGCGTAATCGGGAGATCCGCCAAGGGTAGTTGGATGCAAGAAAGGTATGTGAGACAAATCCAGAAGGTTGTCACATACCAGCAGGTAGTTCACATCGTAGTGAATGTGGCCACCAATACTTGCCCACTCTGGATCGTCGAGGTAATGCGTGTCGCTTATCAGGGTTTCGTCTGCTAGTTCTGGGTCGCCCATCCAGACCCAAATCCAGCGATGGCGCTCGACTACCGGAAAGGTGCGCACCTTGAACTTCGGTGGAATCCGTTCCTGCTGTGGAATTTCGACGCAAACACCGTCGGCCGAGAACTTCAATCCGTGATACCCGCACCGTACACAATCCCCTTCGCGCCGACCTAATGAAAGTCTTGCACCGCGATGGCAACAGCGATCATCGAATGCAACAACTCTCCCAATTGAATCCCGCCACAAGGCCAAAGGTACATTGATGATGGTTCGTGCCAGGAACCCCTCTTCCTTGACCTCATCATCCCAGCCCGCAACGTACCAGCAATTTCGGATAAAGCTCATTTCACTTCAATGGCCACTTTGGAAGCCGCGCATTTTTGTATTCAAGAGTACTCAAATCAATTGGGACGGAGCCCGGAGCACTGACATAGATGACTGCACTGGCTAACGGAGCAAAAGCCGCATGAAAGTGTTGCGACGACTTCACCACCACAATCCTCTGATCCCCCAATATGCAGCCTAGTTGCGTAAAGAGATCCGTTCCGAGAGCTTGGTTTCGCAAAGTGGTCAACAAAACACTGACGCCATTGGTCCGTATGCAAGCACAGTCACCTAGACCAATGGCACCACCGGAAAGGGAGCTCATCTGCATGTTTCGCATGAGTGCCATGACCTCCCACTCAGCGTCTACGGGGGCTCCCGACGTCGGACCCGTCTTACCGCCAACTCTCATTGGGAGAGTTGCTCCAATTCCCGCATCGAACGCAATACGAACGGCTACCGGATCCCACAAAGGACCTAGCGCCACCGGCGAAACTCCACGATCGAGGACCCTGCGCAGAACAAATGTGGAATCGCCCGCTCCGCCTCCGCCCGGGTTGTCGGCGCTATCTGCCATCACAACAAGCCCTTGCTCCACCGAGAGCGCCTGATCCAATGCGGTGTCAACATCTGGGTAGTGCGCCTGCAACTGTTCCCGCATACCGATCAGTTCATCCGCCAGTTTTCGGGCCAGTTGATCTCCAGAAGACTTGTCCGCATCGGAGTAAACAAGAACCTTTGTTCCCATGTCCGGGGTATCACCCCACGCGAAGCCATGCGCAATCGATATGGAAAGAATGCCATCTTTGCCCTCGAGCTTCTGAATTCGGTCCACGAAGCCACGAACTGGCTGCCGGGTGGTGTGCATGGTGACTATCATTTCGCAATCCACCATGCTCGCAACAGGATGGATTTTTCCCTCGACCTGCGCCGCACACAAGTCCACGAGCTCAAAGGCCCGTTCCGCTACGTCCGTATGGGGATATTCTTTAAAGCAAATCATCAGGTCTGAGTTCGCGATCATGGCGTCAGACAAATGGCAATGCGGGTCCAACTCGACACCGATCACAGTCCGAGATCCAACGATTGCGCGAACCCGCGACAGAATGTCGCCCTCGCAGTCGGGATACCCGTGCGCGACCATGGCACCGTGCAAACCAAGGACCACCAGGTCCACTGGCATTGCCCGTTTCAAATCATTCAGCAATTCTTCGCGAAGTTCTTCATATGCGGCGCGCGTAGTGGCGCCTGCAGGTTGCGCTGATGCAACCATGCCCTCCGAAAGAACCCACCCGCGTTCCTTCGCTCGTTGCCGCGCAGCCCATAAAGGCCCCGCATAGAACAGCATGTGGTCGGGATAAGTTCCGCCCGG
The DNA here is from genome assembly GCA_020048895.1 of Rhodoferax sp. Lineage (GTDB taxonomy): Bacteria > Pseudomonadota > Gammaproteobacteria > Burkholderiales > Burkholderiaceae_C > Allorhodoferax. The sequence continues at coordinate 18,655 of JAIFLV010000022.1, forward strand.
GAAATATCCTCTGTCCCGAAATGATGCAAGTCCGGTTGGTAGAGGTGAGAAGGTATTGGTCTCAGTGACGAGACACGCTGCGAAGACGCGCATGAGAGGTTAAATTTGTTTAGGCTGGTGTAGCAAGATCAATGGAATTTCTATGGCGAAGGCGGCAGACAGAGAGTGAACTTTCATCTACACCGAAGGTCAGCAGGTCCTGTGCTAGTTGCGCACCGCTTGCAAGATTTGCTGTCATGCGCCCCAATGCCGGTGCAGTTTGTATTCCGTATCCCCCTTGGCCCACCAGCCAGAAAAATCCGGGTGCAGTGGGATCGAACCCAACCACCGGGCATCCATCGTCGACGAAACTTCGCAAACCCGCCCACGCATTGGTTGGACGGCAGCTCAATGTCGTCACTTCTTCAATCCGGTACGTGCCAGTTGCGATATCAATTTCTTCAGGCTGTACATCTTGTGGAGCGACTTCATCAGCGTTTGCTGGCGATCCCAGGAGAGCACCGGCGTCCGGTTTAAAGTACCAGGACTCATCAATCGCCAGCGCCATGGGCCAGTCTCGACAGTTTGCACCATCAGGGGCTTTGAATGTGAATGCCGTGCGTCTCTTTGGCCTGATGCCAACGGGTTCGACACCCGCAAGTCTTGCGATGTCGTCACACCATGCTCCTGCTGCGTTGATGATCACTGGCGTCTCAAAGCAACTGGAGCCGAACACGACCTGCCAAATCGATCCAATTTGTCGAATGGCTGTCACCTCGCTGCTGACTATGATGCGTCCTGATGCTGCGCGGATTCCGCGCAGGAACCCTTGATGAAGCGCATGCACATCAAGATCGCAGAGATCAGGGTCATAGATGGCACCGAGAATCTTTTCACTTCTAAGTACGGGCACATGGGAGAGTGCCTCACTTTTCTGCATTCGAATGACCTGTGGCGCTTGCTCACTCAATGACTGCCACTCCGACTCCAGAAACGCCCCTTGATGCTCCTCGGCAACCGTCAGCAATCCGCGTCGCGAGATCAGTGGAGACTCAGTAAAGCCGACCGGTGGGTGATTGAAGAAATCCCGACTGGCACGCGTAAGCGCTCGGACTGCAGGTGGACCATACCTTTCCGAGAACACAGCCGCTGATCTGCCGGTCGCGTGATACCCTGGCTGAGATTCACGCTCAAGAAGTACGGTGCGTCCCAAGGGCGACAACCAGAAGGCAGCAGAGGCACCAGCGATACCTCCGCCTATCACAAGGAAGTCGACCCTCATGCGCGACCTCCGCCATCGGAGTCCATCCGCCCAACAAGTTCCCGGGCAAGTTTGGCCGCGACTACCGCAGTAATGCCGTTGACGTCGCGACCGGGGTTGTACTCGACGATGTCGGACCCGACAACCATCCCAGAACACTCATTCAAGATATCCAAGATATCCCGGACGGACATGCCACCAGGCTCTTGATGAGCGACTCCAGGTGCAAAAGCCGGATCCAGGGCATCCAAATCTACCGTGATGTAGACGGGTCCGTCGAACACGGGAGCCATCCACTTTTTGTGATCTCGCATTTCGTTGCAATGAACACCAAACCGGCTGACCTGTGCGCACTGGTGTGGGGTAAGGGTCCGTATTCCAAACTGCCAGAGTGAGCTTGCGAAGTCGTTTTCCAGAATTCTGGCGAATGGAGATGCGTGTGACAGCGGGTTATTCTGAAAGTGATCGTACAAATCCGGGTGAGCGTCGAAGTGAAGAATGGAAACAGGCCCAAGTACGTCAGACAACCCCGCAACTATCGGGTAGGTAATTGAATGGTCACCGCCTAAGAACAATGGTCGCTTTCCAGATCGAAACGCCGCTGCAGATATTGTCCGGATGCGGTCAAATTCATCCTCCGACTCCAACTCCACGCTTCCAAGGTATTCAAAAACACTGGGATCGGAAAGATCTCGTGCGTTTTCTGCAAATGGATTGCCTTCATCGCGAAGCAATTCGCTTGCAATCAAAAATGGCGCTTTCGGTCCGGCCCTTAAGTGGCTGGAGTTTTTACTGGTTGGCATGCCAATGGCGACGGTAGTCGCTGGAGACGCATGGATGCGCTCAATTAGCTCATCGGCACTTTCCAACTTAAATCGTTCCAAGGACATGCCAATACCCAGCTGCAAGAACAACCCAAAAGGTAAACACTGTTTGACCCAATGCATAGAGAATTACCCGGATCGTCAACTCAGGCGCTCGCCAGGCCCTAATGCAGCTCCAAACCAGACCAAGTACGGCGAGATGTACGACGAATCGCCACAGCGAGACCACCCACCCCAGACCGAGCTCCCTTTGCAATGTCGGTGCGGCTGCCAACTCCACCAAAATGATTGCCAAAAATGCAATACCTGCGCCAACCGCCTGCCAGTCCACCCTGTCCCAGACCGATGCTGTGACTCGGCGTCTCATCAATGCGAGCAATAGGACTCCTATGGGCGCCAGAAGAAGGCCGCCAACGGTGAGTAGCGGTATTTCATAGCCTGCCAGACGCCGGTTGGAAAGAAGGGTGTGCGGACCCATAACGGTCATGCCACCTACCTCCGAAAATCCAACGGTTCGCGTTAGTGGTCCTGCCGCACTATCAAGCGAAAAGAGGTTCGGTTGCATTTCCCTGTATGGTCCCTCCCCATCCACCACCATCAACCCTTCCGCGTTGACACTAACGTGGCTGGGTCCAATGAGAAGTGCGACTGCGATCCTGGGCAGTAGCGCTTCACTATCCTCGGCACGCATGTACGCGTAGTGTCCGGTCCACTTGTTCACTGAAGAACCGGGCTTTGTCGGATTCACAATACCCGTCTTCACATCACTCTCTGTCGATTGCACCATTTGCAATTGCTGCTCAGCAAGGTACGGCAATTCAAAGAGCATGAAATCGGTCGGATTGATGGGGCCTCGACCGGGTGGATTGGAGATGTAATCTGCCAATCCCGGCAACGTCAATTCGGGAATAGGGTGATTCAGGTTCATGACCGCAAACATGGCCAACTTTTGTTTTGGCATCACCATGTACACCGCATTGAACCCGCGAATGGTTCCTCCGTGACCATAGCTTTTCTCTTTCCGGCCACCCAGTGCATACACGCCTAGCCCAACTCCTGGCAATCCTTCGGCTAATGTGAAATTTGTCGTGTCGGAGAACTTACGGAACATGTCTTCAGACAGGAGTCGACCATTGTTATGTCGCCCTTCATTTAGCATACAGAGCAAGAATTGCCCCATATCGGCAGCCGTGGAACTCATGTCCCCTGCACCCTGCCATCCATGGCGCAGGTAGATTTGAGGCTCGGGTTGCGGCTTTCCATCCGCACCAACTTCAAACGCCTGTGCCGTGCTTTCTGTAGAAGTTGGCAGGCCGACCTGTGAATGGGACATGCCGAGCGGCTTGAGAATTCGCTGTTCAATGGATTGCGCATACGGCCGTCCGTCGACTGACTCAACCAGTTGGCCCAGCAATCCGTAAGCCATGTTGTCGTAGACCGAGACCTGTCCAGGTGGTCTCACCTGTCGAATATCACGTTGAAGCCTATCGTTACTGGCATTTCTGGCTTCCTCAGCACTGTCTTTCCCCACAGTCGATAAATCACCATCAAACCCGCCTCGATGTCCTAGCAAGTCCCTAATCGTTGTGGCAGTCGTGGCATACGGAACTTTGACACCTTTGAGGTGCAAATTGACGTCGTCATCCAACGCAATTTTCTTTTCTTCTACGAGTTGGAGTACCGCAATTGCAGTGAACGTCTTGGTGATGGACCCAATTCTGAAAACCGTGTTCTCAGCATTGATGGCCTTTGCGTTGTCTAGACCTGTTTTGCCCCAGGCCTTAAGGGTCATGGTGCCGTCAGACCGCACAATAACTGCCGAAGCACCGGGTGGCCCTCCATTGCCCACCCTTGCGCCGATAGCACTGTCGAGCCACTGTACATCCGCTTCAGTGGCTGATGACCCCAAAGTTATCGCGAATAGTAAAAATGCTACGCTCAAGCGCACAACTTCTCTTTTGATGTAGAACATGCAACGTATCCCGGTTTCCAAGATCTGAAGATTTCGCTGTGCCATTTGGTGATCGCAAATCTAGCGGCAGCATTCCGAATGCGTATTTTTCCTGTCAACTGATCATGCAAGTCCGATTCTGTGGAGTCGGACTTGCATGTCTTGGCAACCTCAATGTCAGAGGTTGGCGCGCAGTTCCAGTCCTATCATCCTAGGTGGATTAACTGACTGATAGCTGGTTCCCAGCGCAGCAATCTCATACGTCGATACACGATAGGTCTGGTTGCTGGCATTCTTGGCCCACAAGATGATGGAGTAGCGGTTGCTGGGGTCACGCAGTCCCGCAGATAGATTCACAAGAGTACTTGCCGGTTGAGTGAACTTAGGATCGTTGTCAGGTTGCTGGTAGCTCATGTCCCGGTAGCGGGCATCTGCGCGCGCAAACCAACTCCACTCATTGCTCATAACGTTGTCATACTGCACACTGACTGATCCGGTGACGCGCGGGGCATCCGTCAAGCTGTTTCCGTCGTTTCCAGCGTAGCTTGCATACTTTGCTTCCTGGTAGCCGAAAGTTGCACCAAATAGCCAGTTACGTGTCGGACGCGCAGTGAAGTCAACTTCAAAGCCGTCGATCTTTGCCTTCGCAGCATTGGATACGATTTGATGAACGCCATTGAAGAATTGCTCTTGCTTGTTGTTGTAGTCCATTGTGAATGCGGCAGCATTCAATCGAACCTTTCCACTGGCAAAGATGGATTTGATACCCAGTTCATAACTGGTCACCGACTCTGGCTCGAAACTCAGATCTCCTGGGTTTGAACTCGAGGCGCTTGTGGTTGTGAATCCGCCAGCTTTGAAGCCTTTGGAGACTTTTGCGTAGCTGTTGATATCCTTGCTTAACTTGTAGCCAAACCCCAGATCTCCGGACCACTGCGAGTCGCTTCGAGTGGCCGATATGGGGGCTACGGGTGCTGCCAGGCCAATACCATCGATGAGCCCGTAAGGGTTGATGAGTCGTTGCTCATAGAGAATGTCTTTGTCTTCTTTGGTGTAACGAACTCCGCCGTTGAAATCTAAAGCATTCGAAATTTTGTACTTGTTGGAGTAGAACAGTGCGACGCTTTGTGTTTTCAGGTCTGCAAATGTTTCTGACTTTTCCTGGTAGCCCGGTATTGACCCAATTCCAATGGCGTCTGGCAAGCCTTCGTCCAAGGTAAGCGTGTCGATTCCGCTCTGCTTTTGATTGAACATGTATATTCCAGCCAACCAGTTGTAGCGGTCCGTCGCGTTAGCCATTCGGAATTCCTGGCTTACCTGCGTTTGCTTCTCTTTTCTTCCTACCTGAAGGATTGGCAGGATGGTGTAGTCCTGATCATTGTTACCTTCCCAGTCGACGCCTCGCTGCGCAGTTATAGAGGTGAAGTCCAGTCCGCTCCATCTCCAATCTGCTTTCAATGAAACTCCCTGCATAGTTCTATGCAAGTAGTCATTTCCATTGGTCGCGATTGATCGGTCTTCGCCATTGGAGTCTACTGCAGCGAGCGCTCCAGAGCGGATGTCGTAGTAGTTCTCGACTGCGTTATCTTTGCTGTAGTCCGCGCTGATCAGCCACGACACGGTGCTCGCAGTTCCTCCGGTGAGTTGCGCTCGCACGCCTTTGAAATTCTCAGTCATCAAATTGGAAGCTGCCGTGTTTCTGTTTTCAACCCATCCATCCTTGTCCTTACTGGTGAAAGAGACTTTCGCTGCCATTCCTCCGCCAATGCCTGACGTCACATAGCCTCGAACTTGCCGCAAGTTATTTGTTCCGGTGGTGTAGTCAACAGCACCTGCAAATGTCTCAGCTGGCTTCGAGGTCACGATGTTGACCAAACCTCCAATAGTGTTCTTGCCGAAGAGCGTTCCCTGTGGACCCCGGAGCACCTCCACACGTTCAATATCGATTAACTGCGTACTGAATGCGGAGGGCCGCCCGATGAACACGTCATCAATGGCCACGCCCACGCCGGATTCCATACCAATGTTGTTGACACTGCTCGATATGCCTCGAATGGAGATAGATGGTTGAGAGGACACGCTTTGTTCAATCACGGTGTTAGGCATCTGCCCCAACAGTTCTGTAAAGCCTGCAATCCCACGGTTTTCAATTTCCTGTGAAGAGATCACGGAAATCGCGACGGGAACTTCCTGCATAGGTTCCGGCCGCTTCTGTGCCGTCACAACAATTTTTCCGAGGCTTGCGGGGGCGGCTTGACTTGCAGCGTCTTGCTGCGCACCTGCCATTTGCGGCAGGGCGATGCCCACCCCGCCAGCGACAAGGCTCACAAGAGCGAGCCTGATTTCTCGCGCGATTTCGGTTTGCTTTGGTCTCTTCACAAGACTTTCCTTTCAGCTATTGACGCTGCGCGGTGGCAACGTTTGGTTAATGACGGTCTCTTTCCTGCTGCTTTCGCCCAAACTCCACGTACTTGCTAATTTAGTTGACGTTGAATTCACATTCACTATATACTCAAAATTATGAGCACACAAGAAATTTCTGCGGCCTCCATCAGCCAAGGTCGAGCAGGCACTATGTTTAAGTCCAAGTACTTTCTCCTTGCGTTGCTTATTGCCTCGCGATGGGTGGTGTACGGATTTCTGGATGTCGCGCTTACTGCGGTGTTGCGCAAAGCGGGTGTGAGCTTGACGCAGATCAGTCTCATGCTGGGTGTTGGATTCCTGTTCATGTTCAAGTTTCTATGGGCGCCGCTTGTTGATCGGATTGCGATCTTTGGGGTCTATGGTTACAAGCGCTGGTTTCTGATTACCCAAACGTTAGTTGCCATTTTCTTGTTAGGTTTACTTTGGCTCCATCCGGCGAATGATTTCTACTGGGTCTTTGGACTATTGGTTTTTGCCAGCATCGCAGCTACATTTCGCGATGTCTCGATCGATGCCCTGGCAGTGAAGATCCTCTCCGAAGAAGAACGAGCTACTGCAAATGGCTGGATGTCAGCGGGCTTTATGCTTGGAATGGTTCTGGGTGGCGGCGTGCTCCTGCTTCTTTACGACACCATCGGATGGGAAGGTGCGGTGTGGGCCATCTCCATTGGCACCATGATTCCGGTTCCGGTAATGCTCTACTTCAAAGAGCCGGAGCACAGGGTCGGCCAGAGTGCAGGTAAGGAGAACACGCACATACTGTCGTCTTTGAAGGAATTCTTCCGGGGGCCAGGTCGTATGCAGTGGGCAGGTCTGATCCTGATCATGGCCATGGCCGGCATCACCGGGCCCAGCCTCATTGCAGTCATGCTCATTGACAATGGCTGGTCACTGGCCCGGGTAGGCGGGGTTACCAACATTGCAGGACCACTAGTTGCTGCAGTGCTGTCTCTGGCCGCAGGCTACGTGTTCGCGCGCATCTCCAGACGTGCTGCAGTGGTCACTATGTTGTTGGGCGGAGCGCTCCTGAGCTTTATCAAAATACCAGTCGCGTACGACGGATACGCCATGTGGGCAACAATGGCTATTGTTATTACATCGGTGGTGATTGCGTCCCTTACCAATATTGCGCAAAAAGTTATCGTGATGGACAAGTCCACTGCAAGTCCCGACTTCGGAAGTAACTTTACCATTCAGGTATCGCTGGCCCAAATTGGTGGAACCATTTCAATGATGGCCGCACCCGCCCTCTCTGAGATGTTTGGTTACCCCGCTGTATTGGCTATGGGAGGTTGTATGGGTCTCATTGCAGCATTTCTTCTGTCGAGATACCAATATTTGGAACCCATTCAGAAAACTACTTCCAACCCATGAGCAAAATACTGATCAAGCGTGCCCGTGAGCTGGGTGTTCCCTTTGACGGCGACCCAGGTTTGCACAATGCAATCACCGACGTTGCGGGCGTCGAGGTCGGGTTTAGTACGTTGGTGAACGAGAAGGGCGCACGAACCGGAGTGACAGCAATATTTCCCCGAGGTCGACTTGCCGCTTCCGGAGTGGCCGCAGCGACTTTTGCATTTAACGGAACTGGCGAACTCACTGGAGCACACCACATCCGCGAATTCGGTGGATTTTTCGGCCCTGTCTTACTGACAGGAACGCTTTCCGTCGGGTTGGTGAGTGATGCCTACTTGAAATGGGTTGCCAAAAATGTCTCTGATGAAAATCTGAGGTTCTCCAGAATCCTTCCTGTTGTTGCAGAAACCTGGGATGGCAACCTCAATGACTCTTGGGGATTCCACCTGAGGCCCGAGCATGTTGAGAATGCGCTGGACTGCGCATCTTCCGGCCCCATGAAAGAGGGAAATATTGGGGGAGGCACAGGAATGGTTTGCCATGGCTTCAAAGGTGGAACCGGGACAGCCTCCCGAGTTTTCGCCCATTTGAGTGAGCACTACAACGTAGGCGTGCTCGTCCAGGCGAACTATGGGCAACGTGAAGACTTGATGATTGCTGGCGTACCCGTTGGGCGACTTATCAAGGGTTTTATGCCTGAGCTACCGGAAAGCGAAGCACAAGTTGTCGATGGTTCGATCATTGTTGTCGTTGCCACTGACGCCCCGCTAGAAGCTGCGCAGTTGGAACGTGTCGCGAAGCGGGCAACGATTGGGTTGGCTCGCGTAGGCGGTTTCGGCGGTTCGCTGTCAGGCGACATATTTCTGGCGTTTTCCACTGCAAACGAGCTGAAACTAGAGCAACCCGAACTGCAACAGAAACTAACCCTGCCTAACGACCAGCTCGACAACTTGTTTCATGCGACCGCATGGGCTACTGAAGAAGCCATCGTTAACGCGCTGGTTGCCGCCGAAACTACAACGGGAATGGATGGGCTCAGAATTCACGCGATACCCCATGATCAACTTTCGCAACTAATGCGTTCAAGCACAGGATTGCGGGCTCCCGCGCTCCATATTCCATCGAACACACACCATGAAAATAGCTGCTAACTCCTCGAACAACAAAGTCGAAACCGCCAACAGCGAAGAAGGTGCCATACACCACGAACGAACGAGTGTTCGAGCGCAAAAGCGCAGAGAACATCTCAAAGTTGCAATAAGCAACGTACTTGAGCGCACGGGTTACCGTGCAATGAAAGTTACCGATGTCACCACCCAAGCGAATGTTGCGGTGGGCTTGTTCTACAGGTACTTTCCAGACCTTCGTGCGGCCACCTGTGAAGTGTTGACTGACTTCCTCGATTCCATTAAGGCAGCGGTAGAAGCGCTTCCCGTTGCACAGGACAGATTTCATGCGGTCTATGGACCGACATTGCTGTGGGCACAAGCCTTCGAGAGAAATCCAGGATTGATGCGATGCCTCGTTCAAGTTGCAGATGAAGTACCTGAATTCGAAGCGCTGTGGCTCAGCGCTAATGACGGATGGACACGACGTATTGCGAAAAGCATCGTGCGGCAATTTCCAGATGCTGGACTAAGCGAGAGCTTTAGCCTGACGATTGCCTATGCGCTGGGCTCCATGATCGATGGGCTCCTGAATGAACTCTATGTTCATCGCAACAGTGAATTGCAAATGTTGCTCATCACACCAGAGCATGTCGCGGAACTGTTGTCAGCCATTTGGTATCGGGCGCTTTACATGGAAAACCCGCCAACCGGCGCGCTTGTCATCACAACGGATTTGCAACAACTGGTTTTATCAAAGCTTCAGGGCAAGGGACGCGGCAAGAGGAATAGTGCATGACCGCACAAACTGATAAAAGTGCCAATCAAACCGATGCCTCAAAATCTGGTGCCTCTGTACTCAGTACGCAAGACGGTTGCATTCGTGTAGTTTCTCTGAACCGGCCGTATCGACTCAACGCTATTGATCGCAGCCTCCTGGAGGACCTTAACGAGGCGCTTAAAGATGCCTTTAGTGACCCAACGGTCAAGGTGCTCATATTGCGTGGTGAAGGCCGTGCATTTTGTGCAGGCGATGACTTGGTTGAACAGTTGAAGGGCGGGACCTTGACCCCTGAAGAGTTAAAAACCTTCGTCAATTTGCTGCAACAGGTAACGGTGCAATTAATGATGGGATCCAAACCCGTAGTCGGACTTGTTCAAGGCTGGGCAATTGGAGGGGGATTTTCCTGGACGCTCAATTGTGATCTAACGATTTGGTCAGAAACTGCGCGCGCCTATTTGCCCGAAGTTGGTTTTGGAATGTTCGTGTCCGGCGCTGCCAGCTTCTTGCTTCCCAGGATGATGGGGCGTATGGCCACATTCGAAATGTCCTTGCTTTCTCCCAAGCTGTCTGCACAGCAACTCAAGGAGCTTGGAATCGCCTGGAGGGTGGTGCCCGATGAAGTGTTGTTTACAGAGGGAATCACGGTGGCAAGAAAGCTCGCCGAACTCCCGGAAGGCGCAGCCAAACAATTCAAGAAATCACTTTTGGAGCCTGATCGACAACTGGTATTGAACGCTTTGGACAACGAATCCAAAGCATGTATCTCTGGCGCGGCAGACCCCCGAACGTTGGAGAGAATTCAGTCATTTCTTACGGCGAAAGCATGATGGGAATCGATCGTGAAGCCACTCTAGGAGATTTGTGCAAGAGCGCGGCATTGCGCTGGCCCGAACGTACAGTCTTGACGTTTGACGAGACCGGTGCCGAATTGACATTCAAGGATCTGGAAATCCAGACTAATCAGTTGGCTTGCACGCTCCTGAAATTGGGCACGCAGCAAGGCGATCGCATTGCAGTCATCGCAGGTAATCGCCCCATTTTCCCCATCGGCTGGATAGCCATAGGAAAAGCTGGGGCGGCAATGGTTCCGGTTAACCCTGGCTACCGTGACACGGATGCACTTCACTTGTTGAAGCACGCAGACGTTTCCATTGTCATTGTTGATGGCGATCGGTTAGAACTCATCCGCAGAGTCCGAGAGCAAGTACCCAGCATCCAGCACGTCATAGTGGCACAGGTTGACGGTAGCATGGCGACTGCATTAAACCCCACGGAGTACTACTGGCCCCAGATTACGCAAGCCAATCCAGAGACCCCAGTCGATTGTGCGGTAACTGCAGATATGTTGGCCAATGTGCAGTTCACCTCAGGCACCACTGGGATGCCAAAAGGTTGTATGCTTTCGCATCGCTACTGGACCCATCTGGGGCAACTGATTGCCCAGGAAATTGTTGGCCTCGACACTGGCGATGTTTTGTTGACGGCACAGCCTTTTAGTTACATCGATCCACAATGGAATTTGGCTGCGGCCCTTGCGTCAGGCGCGAAACTGGTCGTGCTGGAGCGTTTTCGCCCCTCTATTTTCTGGTCTAAAGTAGTTGCATACAAGACCTCATTTTTCTACTGTTTGGGTGCAATGCCGACGATGTTGCTATCGCAGGAGGAAAAAGCAAGTGACCGCATTCACAACTTGCGCGTGGTCATGTGCTCCGGGATACCCAAGGACAAGCACGAGATACTGGAGAAGCGGTTTGGAGTGACCTGGCGAGAGGTTTTTGGTACCACCGAAACAGGTGCGGATCTCTTGGTGTCTGCGGAATCTGCTGTATCCCTCTGTGGGAGCGGCAGCATTGGCAATGCCCTTTCTCATCGAGAAGTCCGCATAGGGGATGACCAATGCCAACCCGTCCCGCGGAACTCAACCGGCGAACTTCTCATACGAGGAACGGCAATGATGGACGGCTATTTTCGGAATGCCGAGGCAACCCAAGCCGCGTTTTTGAACGGTTGGTACCACACCGGCGACCTGGCGGTTATGAACGAGATAGGTCAGGTCAGCATCGTGGGTCGAAAGAAAGACATGATCCGCCGAAGTGGAGAGAACATTGCTGCGTCAGAAGTAGAGTCAGTCATTGAAATGCACCCGTCTGTGTTGATGGCAGCTGTGATTGCAGTGCCTGACACTCTACGGGGGGAAGAGGTAAAGGCTTTCGTCGTATCTCGTGCAGAAGCTGGCACAGGCGACTTGAATTTTGAAGAGCTTGCAGAGTTTGTAGAGAGACGACTAGCCAAATTCAAAGTGCCTCGCTATTGGGAACAACGACTGGATCTCCCGCGAACCCCTTCAGAGCGGGTAGCCAAGCAACTGTTGGTTGAGTCAAATGGATGCATCACCGGTTTTGATCGATTGGAAGAGAGCAGTACTCTCGTGAAATAGATCCTGTCGAGTAGCTTTCCAACACAGAAGTCCTGCTTGCGAAAGCCGCCGAATACAAAGCCCTGTACCACTACGGTGTCGGTTTGGGTCACCACGGTTTTTTGCAAGCGCGTAGGGCATCAGATCAGCGCCCCGTACCGAATTTATTGCCAGCAGGGGATGGCCGCTGCGTACGTAGAATCCAACAACGAGAAGACTCATCCATGAAAAAATGCATTCCCTTCGCGCAGGCAGCGCTCCTCGCGGCGCTGCTAACCCTGTCAACCGGCTGCAGCAAGACCGATGGGATCGGCGGCGCTGCCGGCGACGCTAGTCCTGCCACCATGAAAATCAACGCGCAGTTTGCGCAGGAGCTCAAGCTCGACGCGCAGGAAGATTTTGAGAATGCCAAGCGCGGCTTTATCGCCAAGCCCACCGGCAAAATCACCATGGCGGATGGCACCGTCCTGAAAGATTTTTCTGCCTATGACTTCTTGCAGGGTAAAGCACCCGATACGGTAAACCCAAGCCTGTGGCGGCACGCGCAGCTCAATGCCAATGTTGGGCTGTACAAGGTGACCGACGGGGTGTACCAGCTGCGCGGTTTTGATATTGCCAACATGACCCTGATCGAGGGCAAGACGGGCTGGATTGTGGTTGACCCGCTCACCGCCCGTGAAACCGCCTCGGCTGCGTTGGCATTCGCCCGCGAACACCTGGGTAACAAGCCGGTGACGGCGGTGGTAATGACGCATGCCCACGCGGACCACTTTGGCGGTGTGCTGGGCGTGGTGACACCGAAGGAGGTGGCGGAGCGCAAGATTCCCATCATCGCGTCGGCCGGTTTTATGGAAGAGGCCACCAGCGAAAACATTCTGGTGGGTACCGGCATGGCGCGCCGCTCCATCTACCAGTTTGGGCGTGACCTGCCGCGGTCTGCCAAAGGCAATGTGGACACGGGTCTGGGCAAGGATGTGGCCTATGGTGCCATCGGCATCATCGCGCCCAACTGGATCATCTACAAGCCCACCCAGCCCATGCAACTCGATGGCGTGGACTTTGTTTTTCACAACGTACCGGGTGCCGAATGCCCGGCGGAGATGACCTTCAGCATTCCCGAAAAGAAGCTCTACGACGGCGCGGAAAACCTGGCGCAAACCATGCATAACCTGCTGCCGGTGCGCGGTGCCAAAGCGCGTGACGCCCTGCGTTGGTCGACGTATCTGGAACAGGCGCTGGAACAAACCAAAGACGCCGACATTTACATCGGCTCGCACAACTGGCCGGTGTGGGGCAATGCGAACATACAGAAGTTCATCACCATGCAACGCGATGTGTACAAGTACACGCACGACCAGACGGTGCGCCTGATCAACGCCGGCTACACGCCGCGCGAGATCGCCGATATGGTCAAGCTGCCCAAGTCGCTCTCCGTTTTTTTTGGCGCGCGGGGCTACTACGGGGATCTGCGCCACAACGTCAAGGCGGTGTACCAGTTCTACATTGGTGCCTACGACGGCAACCCTGCCAGCCTCAATCCGCTGCCACCGCAGGAGTCGGCCAAGCGTTATCTGGAACTCGTGGGCGGTGCCGACAAGGCGGTTGCCGTTGCCCAAACCGCCTACGACAAGGGCGACTACCGCTGGGCCGCAGAGTTGTTAAACCATGCTGTCTTTGGTGATCCTTCCAGCAAGAGCGCGAAAGAGCTACTGGCCAGGACCTACGAGCAAATGGGTTACATGGCCGAGGCAGCTACCTGGCGCAATTCGTATCTGACGGCAGCCCAGGAACTGCGCAATGGCCCGCCGACCAAAGGCGCCTCCAAGGCGATGTTGATGGAGATGCTGCTGCAAACCCCCATTGAGCGATTCCTGGAAGCGATGGCCGCCGGCCTGAACGGCCCGGATGCCGAGGGCAAGAATCTCAAGGTGAATCTGGTGCTGACCGACCTGAAGGAGACCTATGTGCTGTGGATCGAAAACGCAGTGCTGCATTTCAAGAGCGGCGATGCCGCGCCCGATGCCAACGCCACATTGACCTTGACCAAAGACATCTTCGTCAAGTTGATTTCTGACACCGCGGGCGTGAAAGACACGCTGCTGAGCGACGATCTCAAGGTTACTGGCAGCACCATCGACCTGGTGCGCTTTTTCGGCCTGATCGATAAAGCACCCGGTACGTTTGCCGTCGTCACACCCAAGTAAGTGTCTGGGCAGGATAAGGATGCATGCAAAATATGCCTGCAGTGCCCGTGGAATAAGCGTAAGCAGCTCCTGATTCAGGAGCAAAGAACATCCCTGCACCACCCCAGGCCATCCTCGGTTCGGCCCCGCGGCCGGTATTCACAGCCTATCCAGCCGTTGTACTGGAGTTCGTCGAGCAGGCGGAACAGGTAGGGGTAGTTCACCTCACCATCGTCAGGCTCGTGCCGCTCTGGAACGCTGGCGATCTGGATATGGCCGATGCCCTGGATGTACTTCCTGAGCTTGACCGCCAGATCGCCTTCGACAATCTGGGCGTGGTAGAGGTCCATTTGAACTTTGATGTTCGGCTCACCTGCCGCTACGCAGATGGCGTGTGCCTCTGCCTGGGTATTGAGGAAGAAGCCCGGCATGTCACGGGTATTGATGGGCTCAATGAGCAGGGTGCGACCCTGCTTCGCCAACTCCTGGGCCGCATAGCGCAAATTCTCGATGTAGACGCTGCGATGCCTTTGCCGGTCTGCGCCGGTCGGCAGCAGGCCTGCCATGGCATGCAAACACGGTGTCCCCAATGCCAACGCGTACTCAATCGCCACGGCAACGCTTTCGCGAAAATCGCGCTCGCGTCCCGGCAGCGAAGCGATGCCCCGCTCGCCGGCCTCCCAGTTCCCAGGCGGCAGGTTAAAAAGCACATTCTGCAGCGCATGGTGTTTCAACAGGCTCCCCAACTCCTGCGCCGGGAGTTCGTAGGGAAACAGAAACTCGACGCCATGAAAGCCCGCATTGGCCGCAGCGGCGAAGCGCTCCTGGAACGGGACTTCATTGAACATCATGCTCAGGTTAGCGGCGAACTTAGGCATGGTGCAGTACCTCAGCCATGCGGCGAATCAGTACACAGTTTTCTGGCTCAAGCCAAGGAGATTTATCTTTAAGTACGAGCGCCGATATAGACTATTTCTCATGAGTCTTTGTAGGACTGTGAGGACATCCGCTTCCTGAGGATTTTGATCCGCACCATCGACACTTACCCTCCCCCGGACCGTGCTGATGCTTTTTTGTGGGGCTGTGAGGGCAACCACTTCCGTACGACGTTGACCCGCAGTACTCGCACTTCTTTTCGTCGCCAGAATGCTCGTGTTTTTTGGTTGGGCTATGTGGGCAGCCTGAACCATAGCTTGTCGAATTGCAAAAGCGGCATTTACTCATAATTGCTCCTAGGTTGGATCGGTGCCAGTTAGCTGGAATACCCAGCCTTCTGCCTGAAATGTATCGTTCCCCTGCATATGGGCGTCTATATATTTGAAGGCATCCATGACAGCCACGGTCAGCTGAGGCCCAGCCCATTGGCCGTTGCCCATCCAGACCTTCAGCTTCCAGAGACCTGGGTGTCTGGCTTCGTAACGTAATGCCTTCAAGCGTTCGTTTTCCGACAGAAAAAGCTTTCCACCGGTCGCGGACTTGACTTCAGCCAACCAGACCTGGCCGGCTTGCTTGCCAACTTCAATCACATCGAATCCCAATCCGTCACCGGCAAACTTTGCGGAGTGAAGCATTGCGGCAATTTGTTGCTGATCGGTATCCGCTGGGCAAAACGGAGGCAGCATTGGGAGATTGTCGACTTCCTTGTGTACCTCGTTCCATGCCCCCAGCACAGCATTCCACTGTGCGGCTATATTGGCGCTGCCCAATAGATTACCGGTGGATTCAAGTGCCACTCGAAGTTCTGCAGTCAATCCGGCTTGCTGGTTTCGACGGTTACCCTGTTCACGCTCAGTTGGTGACGTCTTGAAAGCGCTGCGCGTACCAGTGCGCTGCACGGATCTAATCGTCGCTGTATTCAACTCTGAAGCGGCCGGAGGGTTTGCAAGGATCGATACGTCCGCAATATCGCCCGCTACAAAGTACATAGCTGACATCCAGTTCAACGACTTTTTCTTTTCTTGGCACCACTGCCGATAGTCAATTGTTGCCGAGCCATATATCCCCAGGCGCTTGCGTTGTTCCAAGACTGGATCAAAGTCAAAGCGCGAAACCGTCGCTGGTAAATTACGAAAGAACTCCGTCAAGCCTGACGTTTCAAACTCTCCACCTGCACGTCGGTCGATGAATTCGGTCAGCAAAGCCAGATGTAGCTCTTGGTTGTCAAAAGACTGTTCCCAGTAGCGCTGATTGATAGGCGTTGGGTCCATGGCTGGAAAGATATCCCGCAATCGCGGAGTTAGACGGGCGCGTAGGGCGTTGTGATCAAGCGCCAGCTTACATTCCAGATAGAAATGCACGTCCCACCAACGTTCCCGTAGTTCGTCGGGATCGATAGGGCGCCCACGCCATTCGGGCAGGGCACAGAGGACTTGAATCAGTTCGTCAAGAACATCACCCGTCAAGAATTTGCTTGAGAAGTAATTTTGTGCCGCCAGGCTCTCGTCTTCGGTAATGCCGTAGCGGTCCGCCAGTCGCGCGGCCTGTCGCTCCCCAGCCCCTAGATACACGGCAAACGCATCCGTAAGCATGCGATTACCAAAAATGCCAATGGCCAGAGGCTCCGCAAACAGGTGCAGATTGGCATCGATTTGATCCAATGGAATGTCATGCCAAATTTCGAGTTGGCCGCCCGTGTCGTTCAGCAACACATCGCGGCGTTCAACTTCCTCGCCGATGTCGCGTAGTTGTCCGTCCAAGGTTGCCCGAATCCATACCCGCTCGCCCCGGCGCACAATCAGGCGAAGCCAATGTTCCTCCACCGCCTCGCGCGTGCGGAAGCCACCACCGATGTTGGCACTCTCGGCAATCAACATCAGGTCTGCCAGAAGGCGGCTCTGCAAGCGCTCGCGGGTTGCACGGCAGGGCGGAGGAAGGTTGGTATTAGGCGCTGCTGGGTCGCCCGAACCCATTTGCAACTTGGGTTCAAAGCGACGTGCCCCCAGGGCTTGCTCGACCAGTGTTGCGCGCGTGTCGGGATCAAACTCCAAGAAAGTGCACTGATCACGGAATTCGCTACGCAGATGTTGTGCAATGCGTGGAACAAACCAAGTGGCCTTGGCTTGGCTGGCCGACATCCATTTGCGCCCATTTTTCTCGCTGACCAATAAGGGCAGCGTTTTGAGCCACTGGCGGTCTTGTTCACTGGGGGTAGCCCATGCATCCCTTCTGCCGAGTTCCAGCACGAGACTGCGATATCGCCCACGCATGATCTCGTCACTAGGATTGCCTTTACCCATGAAGGCCAGCAAACTGAGCAGTTTTTCGACGCTGGCGTCCGTAGCTGCCACCACACTGATAGCCTGCAATGCGGCTTGTTCTGATGCATCAACAGCTACCTTCTTTAGCAGGAAGGACTGTCGAGTTCGGTCCCGCTCATTGACGAGCAGCACGTCGCTTGGACGAGCGCATACATTTTCTGCGGTGTTGTAATCGGCCTCCAAAGGCAACCACGCGACAGCGGATGTGCGCAGAGTCTCAGCAACTTGGGCTGCCACGGCGGGAGCAGCTTGCACCCATTGCGTCCATGCCCGGACATAGGCACTGTAAAAGCTTGCCCTTTGCTCTGTAGTCCGCAAACCACTCAGTTTCAGCGGCAAATCCCACACCTCACCGTCTTGGCGCAACGGCAGACATGGCCACGCACCCAGCCTTTGGACCAACTGCCTCGCTGCGTCGTCATCAACTAACCCAACGCTGGACTTGAAACGCTCCATGTCCAATACGCTCGCGCCATTCCAACAGTCGTCCACTAGAACACCGAAGTCCGGCACAGCATCCGGCAGTATCACTTCACGGCCAATACGCCAGCCGCCACCGATCACTGGAAGCAAAATTCTTGAAAGGTTGTCCGCATTGCCCTTGGCATCGGCCAAAAAGCCCATGGGCACGATGCGATCCACAACCGTTTGCTCGGAGCGCGCCAGAAGGTTGGCTACAAAACGCAGGACAGCGCTTGGCCGAAATGGCAAGTTCTCAGAGCCGACCTGGGTCTGCCCCTGCAATAGTTCATCCATACGAAGCCGCAGGCGATAGGCAATTTCGCTCAGATTGAAGGTCAGAAGGCCCAACAGATTCTGGTCAGTTTCGTCCAACTTGTCCCATTCGGTTACAGCCAATCCGTCTATATCAGTGTCGGCCAGCGACAAACCGCCAAGGTCAAGCATCTGGCCCTGTTCAGCTTTGCGCCGCCAGAATATGCCGCGCCCACCGCGTAATCGATCCCCCGCATCGACCAATGGCAAGGGCAGAGCAACCTTTACTACGCCACTCTCGACGCGCTCGGGCAAGATGCGCGTCTGGTGTTCTCGAAAAAGATTGACGAACGGCGCAATACGGGCACTGTGCGTGCTTCTGTGCTCACCGTACTCGCGGGCACACCAGCAGCGGAAAAAGTTGAGCGTTTGCGTGTACCGCAACTCAGGCCAGGCGGGTTGCGTCACTGGAAAAATAGCCGTTAAATAATCCGTCAAAGTTGCGACTTCTGCCGTGTCTTGGCCGACCGGCAAATGAAGTTCGCGTGCCAAGCCGCGCCGCAATTCATCCACCGCTGGGTTGTTGGCCTTGCCAGGCAACAGAAAACCCATCACATCCACACGCTGCTGCAACGCTGGCAATGTGCGCAAGGCCCGTCCCAGCAGCCGTCCGGCCAGGTGCACCAGTGCTTTGTTGTAGGGGTTCTGGGTGACCTCGATATTCTTGCGCGACATGTCGAGCATGAAGTCGGCATGTATCTGCACCCCAAAGCCGCAATCCACATAGGTCGGCAGGTAGCAGAAGAAACGATTGTCGCCTTGGTCAGTTGCTGAGGCAGTATCCTCTGCACGCCTTTCTGGCGGAAATGCCAAGGCCAGCGAAGGCTGTGCGATGCTGAAGTTCAATGCATTAGCGGCTTTGCGCAATGCTTCAGACTGTTCTTGCCAAAGATCGGCCAAGAGCCCTTCATCGACCACCGTCCATCCATCTGGAACCCGGGTTGACTGACGTTGAACCTGCTCGACAACCTGTGTGCTGACAACGATGTCGCGTGAGCACCTTTGTCCATCCTTGTCGCGCAACTGGTTGATGAAGAACAACGGGGCTTGCCTGAACTCTGCAATCCTCTCAACTAGGCGCGCCCGACCTGGCCCATCGACACCTTCGAGAACGACCACGGTCTTGGCCCAGTCGCGCCCGGAAAAGTAAGCCTGCGCATCCGCCATATGCTCGGGAAAGTAAAAACTCGGCAAACCCTGCGTTCGGTCCTGCGTCCTATCAAGTAGGGCCGCCGCCGCCTCGCGCAAATGCCCGTCCAAGCCCGGCCAAAATTGTGCCTGGTCGCGCACCTGGGTTGAAGTCAACTTTTGGTGAAACCGAAAGGCAGATCGACTGCCATCCGACAAGGTGGACGCCACCGTGACCCGTGTGGCAAATTCCCATGCCGACTTGAAACCAACACCCTTGTTGCCGATAGATTGGCCCGCTTGCTTGTTGCTGTTGTGAATGTTGCACAGTGCCTGGAAGTCGCTTCGCTGTTCAGCGCCGTAGCAGGAGTCCACTTGCCCCATCTCTCCGGCAACCATTGGGAAGCCGATAGATGCAGGCTCGTCCCGCCCAACAATCGATACCGGCTTCCCGTCGTTCGATGCGGTTTTCTGCGCGGTCTACCGCATTCTGGAAAAACTCAAAGACCACCCGTCCCAGGTAGTCATTGCGGGTGTGGGTTTCGGTGCCACGCAGGCTTTGGATCAGGTCTGGAGGGACGTTGATGCGTGAGGCCCAGAGGCCTTGGAGAATGTCGGCAGTCACTTTGGCAAACCTTATCTATATTGGGAACGGGTTTGTCAATCCTCAGCAGCCCCTGCAAGTTCCTTTAATTGGGGCATTAGCTGCTTGAATCGCGATATCCGTTCTGCAATGAGGTCCACAGCCATTTTCTGGGTCTCAGGCTCATTGAATGCAAAGTTATATACATTCTTATCTAACTCAACCACAAACGGCTGGCTCGCTAATTGTGGCAGGTATTGCAAAAATATATACCAATTGTCCTGAGATGTATAACTTGATCGCTTTTCTTCGGGAAAATAGTTTTCTTTGCAGTCAGTGAAAATCAACCTTTCGGCTCCGCCGAACCCTCCTTTGTATTTTGTACGACGAATCCCAACGTACGTGGTCCGCATCATCGAGCCGCCTGATCCAAGTACCAAGCTGAACCTCCCGCTCCAATCTGAATGGTGAACTTTCAAGAAAAAGTCTGGTCCGAGGCGCGCTGGGTTGCTGTCGATTGTCCATCCTTCAGCGGAAGGAAAAGCCTGACTGAGGGATTGTATTAAATTGCTGTTGAAATTAACTAGTTTTTCAATTTCCATGTGTTTTTCAAGATAAAAGGAAACCAGTTTCGTTAACGCTAAATCCAGTGTTCTTACTACCATTGCTTGGTAGTCTTGTAGTCGAACATTATCATCAACGAAGGCCGATTCGAAAGCCTTAGTCTCGAAAGTTCCATATCCATAAGTCCTTTTGAGATCCCACGAAGTGCCTGCACTGACTATATTTACTTCAAACCAGTTTCTTACTAGTCTCTTATCGCCTCCAGTCTCTTCCCAAATTCCTGAACTTAATCCTCTATTGTCGTCCCAGGATATCCAAATACCAAACTTCAGTGCCCCTAACGAGTAAAGAAATCCGATATGAGCCGAGCGCTCTTTAAACTCGGCAGCAATAACACTGTTGATCTTGGTAAGGGATACTTGATATTTTGGCTTTAACGTCTTTTCAACAAAGGTCAATAGCGTGGCCTTGTGGCGGAAGGTGCCCGGCTGATTAACACTTGCCCCCACAGTACTCGTAAGTGAAGAGAGAAACAAGAACTGCCGCAATAGGTCCAGCTCAGACTCTGAAACCACTTCCTGACTTTCATCCAATTTGTCCGAGTTCAGCTGAATGGCATTTTTGAAGGCACCCATAAAAGATGTAAAACGCTCGAAGGCCTCAATTGGATCATGACTTAGTGGCAACGCCTTCGTTACCAGTGGCAGCAACTCGGCATTTGTACGAAGGCTTCCCGCATCACTTAACGTATCGAAGTAATTGGTATCAATCAGATTTTTGGCAATATTCTTTAACAGTAAGCTATAAATCGGTTCATATGCTAGCTGGAGGCACAATACGGCAAATAATATTCGCTGTCTTTCTTTTGCAGTAGCAATGCCATCAGCTTCAAGCATCGACTTGTTTTTAGCTACAATGAGTAGCAATTGCAAGGTGTTGAAGAGTCGCTTAAGACTACGAGGATTGGTGCCAATCGAGAATTCAGCCAAATTCACTAGTATTTCAAGATCTTCATCGCCAGTAAATAGCGTTCCACTAAAAAGTGTATTTACGTATTGACGAATGTTGTACTGAGCAACAGGTAAATTGAATGGAAGCTGAATTATTTTGTCAAAGAAGCTTTTTCCTTTCAAATCACCCATACCGACTCCAAATTTAGCCTCTAACCCTTTCGATACTACCTGATAGTCGACGGCAAGAACAAAAACGCATTTTGGAACATCAAGGAAGAGCTTGATTGTCTCAAGTATCTCGACAGCACGCATAGGCACCAATCTGTCGAGATCATCAATGAATACAACCATTCTCTGGGCATTACTTTTCTTCAGTACCTCCTCTACAGCAAGACTAATTTCTTCTTTTAGATTAGTCAGCTGCTTTGCGCTGTCCGATCTCCCTGCAATCAAATCGTGAAGTTTGTCCATCGCCCCTTTGGTCTCATCACCTGCAAACCCAAGTGTGAGGTCTGTGCCGGCCTTGACAAATCTTCCCAGTTGCTTCGCTGCCATTCGGCCGACAGCATTTGCAATTCCACGGGCCTTTTGTCCACTTTCACCCAATTCATCCAAAAATGCAGTTAGCAAAGATATTGCAATGTCATCCTGCATTTGAAATTGCGCAAACTGCCAGGTATTGAACCACCGCGTTTCGATTTGATGATTCTTGAAGCTTCCTCGAACCATGTTCATCATGCTGGTCTTACCGCTGCCCCAATCACCCTGAAATGAAATGGTGAGCGGTGTTTGGCACGTTCTTATAAATTCACTTAGTGCTTGAATATGGTCAAGCATCCCAAGACTCTCATGTTCGATTGTGAGAATGGGTGCATCAGTTAAACCGAGCATAGCCATGATTATTTCCTTTGAGACAAATAGATTGAGTTGAGTTGGTGTTTGGATGCTCGTTCGTGGATTTGGCTACCGGGCCACACCCATCGCCGTGGCTCGAGTTGGATCGAGGGGGTTCTCAATTCCGACACCTTGAAATTGGGATGTCGTATCGTCGATGAAATATGCCACCTCTCCCTAAGCAATGGGCGCAGATTGCTGTCAGTTGGGTGGCTCATTGACGGCAGGGTAACGCCTGATTTTTGACATGGAAGTCCTCGGTGCCTCAATTACAAACTCTCAGCCGTTGTCGCTACCCCATAAACCTTTCCGCTTTTTGGGTCAACATGCAGCACGACTTTGGATCCTTTAGAGCCCAGGTACTTGCGGGTCATGCTGGCACGCGCCGTGGGTGAACCGTTTTGCTCTTTGCGCATCTCGAAGGTTTCCTTTGAGATGGTTTGCAGTTTTCCGAGCAGAGCACCTTCGCTTTCTCCGGCGTTGAATTGGGCTTGGATCAGAGCAAGCGTGAGTGGCATGGCATGTCCTTTTTTGAGGTGATGTGGCTGGTGTGAAAAATGGAGACCGGCGGGCTGATTGCGAGCGCTGCGCTACATCGCAGCGGTATTTTCAAAGTAGTGTGCAATCTTCACCATGGCTAGCGTGTCTCTCTCGCAATAGATGAGCAAAGCATTTCTTAACTGTTCTCGTCTGGCCTGCGGCGTATCGGGGTGCAAGATTTCCGCAAATGCCTCCTGCGCCATGCCGCCATTGCCAACTTCTAGTCCGTCGTAGGCCAATTCCGGCGCAATGGTGGGCAGCACGGCCTTGATTGACCAGGAGCCTCGCATGTCGGGGTGGTAGTAGTTTTGACGGGCCACTGGCAGAAGGTCAAACATACGTTCGATGATGTTGTTCAGCGACGGGGCAAGGTCTGAGAAACTCTCTGCCAGTTCGCGCAAACGCGTGCGCTCAAAAGCTGCGTTATAGACGATGACTGCGCCTACGGTGCCGACTGTTGAAATGAGTGACTCGGCAAAAGGCCGCCGGGGATCACCACTGCCATCCGCCAGAAAGGCGGTGTGGGTCATGCTGCCTTTTGACGCCTCGATGTGGCACGACCATTGAAACGGGACTTGATCGTAGGGGCTTGTGCCGGCCCAAATGGGCACCACGAATTGCATGGTTTCAAAATCGATGTAATAGCGAGGGTAGCCTAATGCGCGAACATGCGCACCGGCCAGCGGCGCCAGTTCCGCTGTGTCGTGTTTGGTTGCCCGCCATACACGCAGGTGCGTGGGTTTACTCAGGCGCACCTCTGGAACATCGCGCAGGTCCACAAAACCTTCAGCCCGCAAGCTTGCCGCCAAAGCCCCTCCATAGGGCAATATTTCAACCGGAAACTGTTCATCTACTGGGTCGGGCTGCGCCATTGGGGGCGAGCAATACCCAATAAACGGACAGTCAAACGGCTCATGGCACTGGTCACCGGGTGCTATGGCGGGCTCGTCGCCTGCCAGGGTGGCCCGGGCTGCTCCTATCCAGTTCGGTACCTCTTGCTCTAAAGGTCGAATTTGCTCGGTGATGTTTGCATGGTGCAACAGACCGCGATAGTCGTTGCCGCCTTGGTACACAAAACTTCGGTCAATGTGCGCGATTTCAACACTGGATAAATCAATACCGGCACCCCGGGCAACCCACGCCTGAACTGCCGCATCCGCGAGGTGATAGTCTTTCACGCCGGTGGAAGATTTGACCTCAGCCATCCGGTATCCATCAGTATCGGGTACCAGCAAATCTGCCCGAACAAGTACGCCTTGGTATTGAAAGGTAGCTTCGAAAATTGGGCAGCTACGGGTTTTGAGCGCTTCTTGTGTTGCGTCGAGAGCCTGCCCAAGACTTTCGGTATCAATCAGCACCCCATCCGAGTAAATGGAACGCGCCACTTCACCAACATTGGTGCCCGCTGTCATACGAGCCTCTGCTGACGCATCAACTTCGAGTAAATCAGGGCGGTTGATTTGTAGCCATAATCGTTTTGGGCACTGACGATGCACGATGATGCGCGATTTGGAGAGTCCTGCCATTTGTATCTCACCTTTTTTATGATTCTGGTGAGAGTCTATCTTGGTTATCAGAGCAGAAGCATTGCTACATTTGTACCAGCTTCAATCTGGATCATTGATGTACTGCCAGTGCTTCAGATTTGTCCGCAGGCCGGCCACTCAATAGACTTGATCCCTGCACTACCTGCATTACCTGCATTACGGCCCAATTTAACTATCAGTGCGGAGCCAGCACGACGATCAGACCGGCGAAACCCTACACGCAGGTTTTCTGGCTCATCGTTGTATTGCAAGCAGCACGTGCTCAGCCGTTGCCGGTGCCTCCAGGCGCACTACGTGCCCATCGCCCCGCGCCTGCGCAACTGCATCACGCAAGGCTTCAAACACGCTGATAGCCAGCATGAAGGGCGGCTCACCCACGGCCTTGCTGCCAAACACATTGTCTTCCCGGTTAGCTTGCGGCCACAGGTCCACTGTGAAGTGCTGCGGCACATCGCCCGCGGTGGGTATCTTGTAGGTGCTCGGTGCGTGAGTGGTGAGCAAACCGGCGTCGTTCCACACCAGTTGCTCGGTGGTCAGCCAGCCCATGCCTTGCACGAACGCGCCCTCAATCTGGCCGATGTCGATGGCCGGGTTCAGCGAGCGCCCCACGTCGTGCAGGATATCGACCTGAAGCACGCGGCTCTCGCCGGTCAGGGTGTCGATGGCCACTTCGGTACAGGCGGCACCGTAGGCAAAGTAGTAGAACGGCCGCCCGGTGAGCGTGGTCTTGTCGTAGTGGATTTTGGGGGTACGGTAAAAGCCGTCGCTCCAGAGCTGGATGCGGTTGGCATAGGCCAGGCTGACCACTGCTTCAAAACTGCGCGTGTTGGTCGGTGAGACCACCTGGCCGCCGGTAAACCGGATAGCTCCCGCGCCACAGCCGTCGAGCCCGCAGACGAAGGCCGCCAAGTTGTCGCGTACATGGCGTGCGGCAAACTGGGCAGCGCGCCCATTGAGGTCAGTGCCGGCCGATGCGGCGGTGGCAGACGCATTGGGAACCTTGCTGGTGTCGCTGGCGGTGCTGAGCACTTTGTCCACGCCCAGGCCCAATTCGTCGGCCACGATTTGCGCTACCTTGGTGTTGAGTCCCTGGCCCATTTCCACGCCGCCGTGGTTGACCTGCACGCTGCCGTCGGTATACACGTTCACCAGGGCACCGGCCTGGTTGAAGAGCGTGGCGGTGAAGCTGATGCCAAACTTGACCGGGGTGAGGGCGATACCGCGCTTGAGCACCGGGTTCGCGGCATTCCATGCCGAAATGGCCTGTACACGCCGCCGATATTGCGCAGACAGCTCCAATTTTGATAGCAATGGCTGCAGGATATTGTCTTCCACCCGCATGCCATAGTGGGTGGTGTCGCGCTTGTTGTCCGTGCCGGCGACGGCTTCCTCGCTGTACAGGTTGCGCAGTCGCACGTCCAGCGGGTCCAGCTTGAGGTGGCGGGCGATGTCGCCCATCAGGGCCTCGATCAGGATTACGCCTTGCGGGCCACCAAACCCGCGAAACGCGGTATGGCTTTGGGTGTGGGTCTTGCAGCGGTAGGAGGTGATCTCCACGTCCTGCAGGTAGTAGGCGTTGTCGGTATGAAAAATGGCGCGGTCAGCCACCGGGCCGGACAGGTCGGCACTAAAGCCGCAGTTGGCCGCCATCATCAATTGCAGGACGGTCAGGCGACCAGTCTCATCAAAGCCAACCGCATATTCGTACTCGAACGGATGGCGTTTGCCGGTAATCAGAAAGTCATCGTCGCGATCCAGGCGGAGTTTGACCGGCGCTTTCACTTTGGACGCTGCCACGGCTGCCCATACCGCCAGATGCCCCGCCTGGGTTTCCTTCCCCCCAAAGCCTCCGCCCAAGCGACGGCACTCCACGCGCACGGCGTGGGATTCAAGCCCCAGCGCGTGGGCTACCCAGTGCTGTACCTCGCCGGGGTGCTGGGTGCTGCTGTGAATGAGCCACTGGTTTTGTTCCTGCGGCAGTGCATAGGCGATCTGACCCTCAAGGTAAAAGTGCTCCTGTCCTCCCACTCGCAGCGTTCCCGAGAGGCGGTGGGTTGCGCCGTTCAAGGCGGCGGATGCATCGCCCCGGCGCACGACCACGGGTGGCAGCACAAAGCTTTGTGCTTTAAGCGCGGCGCTCACCGTCAGAATGGCTGGCAGCGCTTCGATACGCACGCCCACCAGGCGTGCGGCCCGGCGCGCCTGCATGGCCGTGCGTGCCACCACCAGGCCAATGACCTGTCCCACGTATTGCACAGTGTGGCTCGGGAACACTGGTTCATCCCCGGCAAATGCGGCAAGCATCGGGTCGCCGGGGACGTCGCTGGCCAGCACAACGGCCACTACGCCGGGTGCTGCCAACGCGGCGCTGGCGTCGACACCCAACAACTGGCCGTGCGCCACTTTCGAGAGAATCGGTGCCGCATGCAGCGTTCCGCGCACCTCAGGAATATCGTCGATGTAGGTGGCCGCTCCCGCTACCTGCGCGGCGGCACTTTCATGGGGTAGGGATTGCCCGCTTTGGCCGCTCATGCGTCTTCCCCTTCGAGGTCCGGGAATTCGGGTCCCAGAGGGTTCTGCGCAGGTAAAGGAGGAGCCCGCAAAGCGGGCGGGGGACACGGAGCAGAGCCCTCTGGGACCCGAATTCCCAGCGTGTGCAAATCCGTCGCAGTGCCTCCCTGACTTTCCAGCCAGAAGCGTTGCAGAAGATTGCACAACACGGTGCGGCGGTAGTCGCTGGAGGCACGCATGTCAGAGATGGGCGCGAACTCGGCGCGCAGCACCGCCATGGTGTGCTCCACAGTGGCCCGTGTCCAGGGTTGCCCGGTGAGCGCGGCTTCCGTCTTGCGCGCCCGAACCGGCGTTGCCGCCACACCCCCGACCCCTATGGATGCAAACACCACGATGCCCTGCTCAACATGTACGTTGATCGCCAGACACACTGCAGAGATGTCGTCCTCAAAGCGCTTGGACACCTTGTACACCCGGCTTGTTTCCTGGGGGGTGGCTTTCGGTACCTTGATCCAGGCCAATACCTCGTCCTGTGCCATCACATTGGTGCGGTAGCCGGTGTAGAGGTCCTCCAGGCGCAACTCACGGTGGGCGATGGTGCGGCCCTGCATGCGCATCAGCACCACATTGACGCCTAGCGCAATCAATAGCGGCATGGAATCGCCAATCGGCGAGCCATTGGCCACGTTGCCGCCCAGAGTGCCACTGTTGCGCACCGGCAAGCCGGCAAACCGGTGTGCAAATTCTGCCAGGTGTGGCCGGTCGGCGATCAGCGCGGCAAACGCATCGGTCAGGCGCACCGCCGCTCCGATAGCGATGTGGTGCGGGTAATCCTCCACCTGCTGCAGTTCTGCTACCTGGGTGATGTCGAGAATCTGGTCGAACTGGCGGTGCTGCTTGGTGATCCACAGTCCCACATCGGTGCAGCCGGCCACCAGTTGGGCCTGTGGGTGGCTTCTGCGAGCTGTCAGCAGGGCGCCCAGGCTGCGTGGTGCAATATATGCCGAATCGGGCTCTGGCGCTTGTAGGGCGTGCGTGAGGTGCTTCAATTGTGATAGCAATCTGGCTTCGTCCACCGCCACGGTGGGAAGCTCTTGCATGGCCATGGCGGCGTCCAGAATCGGCCGGTAGCCGGTGCAGCGGCACAGGTTGCCCGACAGCGCCTGCTGCGCCTGTTCCCTGGAGAGCGGCAAGCCGCGCGCCGTATGGTTCTGGTACAGGCCAAACAGGCTCATCACAAACCCCGGCGTGCAAAAGCCGCACTGTGAGCCATGGCAATCGACCATCGCCTTCTGTGCCGGATGTAACACTTGGCCCCCGTGCGACCCTCGCTCCCGCTCGGGCCGGGGCTCCGCCGCTTGCGCGGGTCGCTGCCCCCCTTTGGGGCCGTCCTCGCCTTGGGGCGGCCCGGCGGCGAGGTGCCCTCCTTGATCTGCCGCTTGGGCCACATCTTCCACGGTCCACAGCGCCATACCGTCAATGGAATGGGCTAGGCGGATGCAGCTATTGATCGCGCTGAACTTGAGGTGGTCGCCCTGGGGTTCTGCCAGCACCACAGTGCAGGCGCCGCAGTCGCCTTCGCCGCAACCTTCCTTGGTGCCGGTGCAGTGCAGGTCCTCCCGTAGCACCTCGAGAAGGGTGCGATTGGGTTCCACATCCGAAATGCGGACAACCTGGCCATTGCGCAGAAATTGCAGGGGTTGTGTCTTCATGGTGGTTAGCATAGAGCAAGTTTTAAGCCTGCGCATCACGAAGCATGCCCCATGCACGCCTACTTTGCCACCCAATTTGTCTTGCAGCTGCCACCCGGGCACCGTTTTCCGATGGAGAAGTACGCCATGTTGCGCGATGCATTGGTGCAGCATTTGCCAGAGGTGCAACTGTCGCAGGCGTTAGCTGCCAGTGACGGTGAACTGGCCTTTGCACACGCGCCAGCTTATGTGGAAGGGATCGATTCCGGCCAACTGCCGCCAGCGGTGTACCGGGAGATCGGCTTTCCGTGGACGCCCGCTATGGCCGACCGGGCACGGCGTTCGGTGGGTGCCACTTTGGCGGCAGCGCGCACAGCATTGATGCAAGGGGTGGCTGCCAATCTGGCCGGTGGTACCCACCATGCCTATGCCGACAAGGGCGGTGGTTTTTGCGTGTTCAACGATCTGGCCGTGACCGCGCGGGTCATGCAGGCCGAGTGGGGCAGGGTGCAGCGGACTGACAAGCGTCCGCTGCAGGTTGCGATTGTTGACCTGGATGTGCACCAGGGCAATGGCACCGCGCACATTCTGCGCAACGACTCCAGCGTGTTCACCCTGTCCATCCACGGGGACAAGAACTTCCCGTTTCGCAAGGAAGCCAGCAGCCTTGACGTGGCCTTGTCTGACGGCTGTGGCGATGCGGACTATCTGGCCGCCGTGGAAAACGCCCTGCAGGTGCTGGAAAGTGACTTCAATCCTGGTCTGGTGCTGTACCTTGCGGGAGCCGACCCGCACGAAGGCGACCGGTTGGGACGCCTCAAACTGACCGATGATGGCCTGCTGGCCCGTGACCGGCGTGTGTTCGACTGGTGCTGGCAGCGACGAATCCCGTGTGCGTTTGTGATGGGCGGTGGGTATGGCAAAGACCTGTCTGACACTGTGCGGGTGCAAATCAATACTTACCGGGTCGCGCTGGAATACTGGCGGCGGTGGCAATGCCTGGCGACTCCTACCTTTGAAGTCTGATGGATGGCGCAAAAATTGCGTGTTGGTTCCGGCGCCGCATACGCATCGACGCCTTGGTGCGGCGTGACCTGCTTTCTAGCGTGTAAAGTGAGGAGATGGTTATTCCCAGACTTCAATTAACCGGCATTACCAAGACCTACCCCGGCGTGGTGGCCAACAGCAATGTGTCGCTCACCGTCATGCCCGGTGAGACGCACGCTGTCCTGGGCGAAAACGGCGCCGGTAAGTCGACGCTGATGAAAATCATCTACGGAGCGATCCAGCCCGACGCGGGAGAGCTACGGCTCAACGGGCAGTTGATGCACATCCGCAACCCCAACGATGCACGGGCCAATGGCATCAATATGGTGTTCCAGCATTTCAACCTGTTCGACACCATGACGGTGGCCGAAAACGTGTGGTTGGGGTTGACGCGCAACTCGCTGGAGCAGGTCACTGCAAGCATATTGTCCAAGGCCGCCGAGTATGGCCTTGATGTGGATCCCAGTCGCCCGGTGCACACCTTGAGTGTTGGCGAGATGCAGCGTGTGGAGATCATTCGCGCACTGCTGACGCGCCCGGAACTGCTGATTCTGGATGAGCCCACCTCGGTGCTCACGCCACAGGCGGTGGACAAACTGTTTGTGGTGCTCAAGCAGTTGGCATCGGAAGGCTGCAGCATTCTGTATATCTCGCACAAGTTGCACGAGATTCGCGAACTGTGTAACGCCTGCACCGTGTTGCGTGGCGGCAAGGTCACCGGCGTATGCAATCCCAAGGAAGAGTCCAACGCCTCCCTGTCCAAGATGATGATTGGCTCGGAGCCGCCGCAACTGGAGCATCGCCCGCAAAAACCGGGCTCTGCGGTGATGCTGATCAAGGGTTTGAGTCTGCCGCGCGAAGACCAGTTTGGCGTGGACCTGCAGGACATTCACCTGCATATCGGCTCTGGTGAGGTGGTCGGGATTGCCGGCGTGTCAGGCAATGGCCAAAAGGAACTGCTCTATGCGCTCAGTGGCGAAGATGACCGCGCCCCGCGCGGCAGCGTTCATATGGGGGAAGTCGATGTCTCGCGCATGCACCCTGGGCGGCGGCGCAAGATGGGTCTGCATTTCGTGCCCGAAGAGCGGTTGGGTCGTGGCGCTGTGCCGACCTTGAGCCTCGCGCACAACCTGCTGCTCACGCGCAACGAGTCCATCGCGATGCCACACTTTGCAGGCGGCTGGATCCGTGTGAAGGAACTCGAGGCGCATGCAGCACGCATCATCGCGCAGTACATGGTCAAGGCGCGTGGACCGCGCGCGTTGGCCAAGTCGCTGTCGGGTGGCAATTTGCAGAAGTTTATTGTGGGCCGTGAAATTGACGCCAACCCCAAGTTGCTGATCGTGTCGCAGCCCACCTGGGGCGTCGATGTGGGCGCTGCGGCCCAGATCCGCAGCGAAATCCTGGCACTGCGCGATGCCGGCTGCGCCGTGTTGGTGGTGAGCGAAGAACTGGAGGAACTGTTTGAAGTATCGGACCGTCTCCATGTGATTGCCAACGGCAGGCTGTCCCCGTCCATCCCGATTGCCGACGCGTCGGTGGAGAAGATTGGTGAGTGGATGAGTGGTTTGTGGGATGCCCGCGCGGCGGCGGAGGTGGCCCATGGCTAAGCTCAAGCTGGAAGCCCGTCCCGAACCTTCCGCATTCTGGAGCTATGCCTCACCGCTGTTGGCCTTGTTGTGCACGGTGGTCATAGGTGTCATCCTGTTTGCCATGCTGGGCAAAGACCCGGTGCGCGGCTTGCAGGTGTTTTTCTGGGAGCCGATCAAGAGCGGCTATGCCCTAGGGGAATTGGTGGTCAAGGCGACTCCGCTGCTGCTGATCGCGTTGGGGCTGGCGGTGTGTTTTCGCTCCAACGTCTGGAACATCGGGGCTGAGGGGCAGTACATCCTGGGTGCCATTGCTGCCAGTGGTGTGGCATTGATGGCCGATTCAGAAAGCAGCCGGTGGATTGTGATGGGCATCCTGTTGGCCGGTGTGGCGGGAGGCATGGCCTGGGCTGGCATCACTGCGCTGCTGCGCGACAAGTTCAATGCCAATGAAATTCTGGTGAGCCTGATGCTGGTGTATGTGGCGATACAAGTGCTGGGCTACATGGTGTACGGCCCCTGGAAAGACCCTGCTGGCTACAACTTTCCGCAGACCAAGACCTTTGACGCTGTCACCCGCATTCCTCGTCTTTTCGATGGCTCGCGCGTCAGCATTGGCGTGGTGCTGGCGCTGGTGGGTGTCGTGGGCGTATGGATATTTCTCTTCCGAACGCGGGCAGGTTTTGCGCAGCAGGTCGGCGGTTTGGCACCTGCCGCTTCCCGCTATGCCGGGTTTTCTTCGCGCAATGCGTTGTGGACTGCGCTGCTCGTTTCAGGTGGCATGGCGGGTCTGGCCGGGGCTCTGGAGGTTGCTGGCCCCATCGGGCAACTCACCCCCTATGTGCCGGCGGGCTACGGCTTTGCAGCCATCATCGTGGCCTATGTGGGACGGTTGCATCCGGTTGGCATGGTGTTTTCAGCGATCTTGATGAGCATGTTCTATATCGGGGGCGAACTGGCGCAGTCGCGCTTGGGCTTGCCCAAGTCGCTTACGGGTGTATTTCAGGGCTTGCTCCTGTTCACGCTGTTGGCCTGCGACACTCTGGTGAATTACCGCTTGCGCTGGGCGCTGGCCACGGGGGGAAAAGCCTGATGGATTCGTACGCTCTTTTGATCGCGGCAACGCTCAATGCAGGTACGGTGCTGGCCATTGCCTCGTTAGGCCTGTTGATCAACGAAAAAGCTGGCATCGTCAACCTCGGTGCTGAAGGCATGATGCTATGCTCCGCCATCGCGGGATTCGCCACCGTGGTGCATACCGGCAGTGACACCATGGGTTTCCTCTCCGGCATGTTGGCAGGTGCTGTGATGGCGGCCATTTTTGGTGCGCTGGTGATTTGGCTCAACACCAATCAATACGCGACCGGACTCGCACTGAGCCTTTTTGGTGCAGGGTTTTCCGCCTTTGCTGGCATTGCGTATGTGCAGGAAAAAATGCCCGAACGCCACAGCTATGCAATACCTTTTCTCGCCGATATTCCTTTGGTGGGGCCGGCGCTATTCCGGCAGCATCCGCTGGTGTACCTGACGGTGGCTTTTGCTGCCTGGATGGTTTGGTTCCTGTACCGCACCCGTTCGGGTCTGGTACTGCGCAGTGTGGGTGAAAGCCCGGAATCGGCCCATGCCCTGGGCTATCGCGTGCGCTGGATACGCCTGGGCGCGGTGGTGGCGGGCGGCACGCTGTGCGGTCTGGCGGGTGCCTATATCTCCATCATCTACACCCCCCTGTGGGTGGAGGGGATGGTGGCCGGAAAGGGCTGGATTGCCTTGGCGCTGACAACATTTGCCACCTGGCGACCGGCACGGGTATTGCTTGGAGCCTACCTGTTTGGCGGCGTCACCATGCTTCAGTTTCACTTGCAGGGAGTTGGTGTGGAGGTTCCAAGCCAGTTCCTCAGTATGCTGCCATACCTGGCGACCATCGTGGTGCTGGCGCTGATCTCGCGCAACCCGCGCTGGATTCGTATTAACATGCCCGCTGCCATCGGAAAGCCGTTTTATCCGGGCTCCTGAGTTTTTGACCTTGACTTATTGATTTTTGAAGGGAATTTCATGACAGATACACAACGACGTACCTTGTTGAAGGTGGCTGCGCTGACCGCAGTGGCCAGCGCGGCCCTGGTGGGCTGTGGCAAGAAAGAGGAACCGGCTCCTGCCCCGGTGCCCGCGCCAGCTGCCTCGGCTCCGGCACCCAAGCCGGAACCGCTGAAGATTGCCTTCGCTTACGTGGGGCCGGTGGGCGATGGTGGCTGGACTTTCGCACACGACAATGGCCGCAAGGCGCTTGAGAAAGAGTTTGGCGACAAGATCGTCACGTCGTTTGTAGAAAACGTGCCCGAGTCGGCTGACGCCGAGCGTGTCATCCGTGACATGGCTACCAGCGGCAACAAGCTGATTTTCGGTACCACCTTTGGCTATATGGAGCCGATGCTGAAATTGGCACCTGAATTCAAGGATATCAAGTTCGAACACGCCACTGGCTACAAGACGGCCGACAACATGCGCACCTACGACAGCCGTACCTACGAAGGCGCGTACATGGCCGGCGTCATTGCCGGCAAGATGACCAAGACCAACACTCTGGGTGTGGTGGCATCGATCCCAATTCCGGAAGTCATTCGCAACATCAACAGTTTCACCCTGGGCGCGCAGAGCAGCAACCCCAAGGTCAAGACCAAGGTGGTCTGGGTGAACGGCTGGTTTGATCCACCCAAGGAAACCGAAGCTGCCACCAGCCTGATCAATGGTGGTGCCGACGTTCTTTTCCAGAACACAGACTCTCCGGCGGTGCTCAAGACGGCCGAGAGCAAGGGTAAGCGCGCCTTCGGTTGGGACTCTGACATGACGGCCTACGGCCCCAAGGCGCATCTGGCGTCTGCCGTCATCAACTGGGGTCCGTACTACATCAAGGCCACCAGGGAAGCGCTGGAAGGCAAGTGGGCCACGGGCAGCAGCTGGTGGGGTGTGAAGGAAGGCGCAATCGACATCGTTTCCGTTGCCGAGGACGTGCCCGCAGAAACCAAGGCCAAGGTCGATGAGATCAAGGCCGGTTTGAAGGATGGCAGCTTCGTCATCTGGAAAGGCCCGATCGTTGACAACACCGGCA
>JAIFLV010000065.1 GCA_020048895.1 Rhodoferax sp.
AGGTTGCAGCCATCGAGACCCGTGATGTGGTGGCGCTCAACAGCACCCAGGTCGCTGCGCTTTCCTCAGCCCAGTTTGCTGCATTGACCAGCGCACAGGTCTCAACACTGCTGGGAACCGGCAGTGTGACGATTGACAAACTAAGTGCCTCGGCAATGGCGGCGTTGTCGACTGTCACGATTGCCGGACTGGGGACCGCGCAAATCGCCGCATTGACAACCGCCCAAGTCGCGGCATTGAGCACTGCGCAGGTCGTTGCACTATCCACTGCATCAGTATCCGCTCTGCCAACAGACTCCATTGTTGCGCTGACCTCGACCCAATTCGCCGCTTTGCGAACGAATCAGGTGGGCGCGCTGACTACGGCACAGCTTGTGGCGATCGAAACCTCGGACATTGCCGCTTTGAACACAGCCGCGATTGCGGCTATCAGCAGCACGCAAATGGCAGCACTGACTGCGGGACAGATCGCCGCGTTTGGCACAGCACAGGTAGCTGCGCTGTCGTCGTCAGCCATCCCAGCTTTGTCGACCAACGGCGTCGTGGCATTGAGCTCAGCGCAAATTTCCGCTCTCCAGACAAGCCAGGTGGCTGCGCTCACGAGTGACCAAGTAGTTGCCATAGAAACCTCTGACATTGCCGCATTCAGCACTGCTGCCGTTGTAGCGCTGGGAACCGCTTCCATTGGGGCTCTCACAACATCACAGTTGGGTGCTTTCAATACCACCCAAATTGCCGCAATCGAAACGCGCGACATCGCAGCACTCAACACACTTCAGATATTCTCCCTGACTACAGAACAAATCGGCGCATTGACAACTGGCCAGGTAGGGGCACTGAGCTCCGAAGACATGGCAGCCTTGGGAACAACCGGCATTGGTGCGCTCAGCACCGCCGCAATCGCTTCCTTGAATTCTCAGGCCATAGCTGCTTTGACAACGGATCAGATCATCGGCCTGACAACGCAGCAGGTAGCCGCGCTTAAGACGAGCCAGATTGCAGCGTTGACGACAAGCCAGTTGGCAGCGATTGAAACGAGGGATATTGCAGCGCTGAGTACAGCCGCTGTTGCAGCCCTGACGACGGCTACGGTTGGAGTGCTCAGCACGGGCCAAATCGCTGCGCTGAGCACGCTCCAAGTTGCCGCTCTGGAAACAGCTGATGTAGCGGTTTTGAGTACCGGAGCATTTTCAGCGCTGTCTTCGGACCAGTTACGGGCGTTCACCAGTGCGCAGTTCAAAGCCATCAACACCGCTAACATCGCCGCATTGACAATATCGCAGGTCGAAAGCCTGACGACTTCCCAGGTCAACGCCCTGACTACGATTCAGATCGGTGCAATGACGGTGAATCAGATTGTGGCTTTCGGTACTTCAAGTATTACGGCATTGACTACGGCCGCTGTCGCGGCACTCTCGACGGAGGCGATTGCCTCTCTTTCCAGCGACCAAGTGCGTGCGTTCAGCACGTCGCAGGTTACAGCCTTGGAGACCCGTGATGTTGCTGTTCTGAAGACGGCCGCTATTGCATCGCTGACCACAACCCAATTGAGCGCGCTTACGACATCGCAGATAGGAGCTCTCAGTACCGATGGCGTCGTGGCGCTTGGCACCTCGGGCATTGGTGCGCTCAGCACCGCTGCTGTCGCTGCCCTGAGCACCTCGGCAGTGTCGGCGCTGACAACATCCCAAGTCCAACTTGGCCTGTCCACAAAACAGTTGTCAAGCTTGACAACAACGCAAATCCCCGCACTCACAACGGCAGCAATCGTTGCACTCACAACAGACCAGGTTGCAGCGATAACCGGGCCACAGGAAATGGCGTTGACTGCAACGCAAAGAGATGCACTCACAACCGCTCAAGTTCCACATCTGAAAGCTGGCTCCCCGATTGTTCTGGATCTCACTGGAGACGGCATCACTACGCAAGGCACTGATGGCGGCGTTCAGTTCGACATCTATGGCGTGGGGAAACCAGTTACTACCGGGTGGATAGCGGGCGGAGATGGGCTTTTGGTACTCGACCGTAATCTTGATGGCAAGATCAATGGAGGTGGTGAGCTATTTGGAATTGCGACGTCTCTCCAGGGAGGGGGGAAGGCCGCCAACGGCTACATTGCGCTGGCCGAAATGGACTCCAACGGGGACGGAGTCATATCCAGCGCAGACACGTCTTTTGCCGACCTGATGGTCTGGGTGGATGGCAATCTGGACGGAACGAGTCAACCCGATGAGCTTCTTCGCTTGTCCACTCTCGGCATCAGTGAACTGAGTCTGGCGGCGCGGGTCAATGACGCAGTGGACCATGGCAATTTCATTGGGCTCGTATCGAATTACACCATGGTGGATGGCACAACCCGGGAGATGGCCGACGTCTGGTTTTCAACGAAGCCGTCTACCGAAAGCACCACCCCACTGGAGGCGGTTCCGTCGGTTCCCACTGGCAGTGGAAATGACAGCACGCCCCCCGTTGGGTCAAATACGCCAACGCTTGTCGAGAGTCTCAATGCCTATATGTTCGAAGCGTCTGCGGTTTCTGAGATAGCGCAACGGGCTGAACCCTCAAAGTCGACGCTGGCTGCCCCGACCAGCCTCTCAATTTCAGGGTTAGAAGACGCTCTGGAGCGTTACTACTCAGAAAGCAAGGTTGAACCAGTTTTACAAGTTATGCCCGCTTTGCAAAATCACTTGTCCCTGGATTCAGGTCACCCGCTGCGGAAAGGTGCCGGAATCGTTATCGCCTCGATTGACCGTTGAAGTCTTTGCAACAAGGTCGGGCTAAGCGGACCAGTTCACGGTACCACTCCACGCAGTGGCCAGCACCACAAACCCAAACACTATTCGGTAGTAAGCAAAGCCGTTAAAACTGTGGGTGGCGATAAAGCGCAACAGCCAGCGGATGCACAGCCAGGCACTGAAAAACGACATCGCCAACCCCACAGCAAACATGGGCCCGTCAGCCATGCTGAGCAAAGCGCGTTCTTTGTACAGGCTGTAAGCGCCCGCACCGATAAGTGTTGGAATGGCCAGATAAAACGAGAAATCGGTCGCCGCCTTTCGCGACAAGCCCAGCAGCATGCCACCGATGATGGTGGTGCCGCTGCGACTGGTGCCAGGAACCATCGCGAGACACTGCACCAACCCCACTTTGAGTGCGTCCCTCCAGGTCATGTCATCGACGTCATGGATGTGCACGGCTGTACCGCCCGCGGTCTGGCGCCTCTCGGCCCACAGGATGATGAAACCGCCGACAATGAATGTGCTGGCAACGACCACCGGCGTGAATAGATGCTCTTTGATGGCCTTGCCGAAAAGCAGGCCCATCACCACCGCAGGGATAAACGCAATCAGCACATTCAACGCAAATTGTTGTGCTCTTCGCTCGGTCGGAAGAGTGACCAACGTGTCACGAATCTTCTGCCAGTAAACCAAAATCACGGCAACGATGGCACCGGTCTGGATCGCAATATCAAACACCTTGGCTTTGTCGTCATCAAAACCCAGCAGCGCGCCAGCCAGAATCAGATGTCCCGTGCTCGAAATTGGCAAGAACTCGGTCAACCCCTCGACCACACCCATGATGGCGGCCTTCAACAACAATGCGGTATCCAATCAACTCTCCCGAAATGGCCGCCGATTATCGCCGCTGGGTGGGCTGCTACTGAAAAGCAATCGGAATGCGTTGCCGCCCAAACCGCTCGTCTGGCAACGTCTGCCACCACTGCGCCGGGTGGCGATTTATGGAACTTCTGCACCTGGTACACCGAGACTTGCACCGCCGGCGACCAGAAATCGCCGGGCGAGTCAGCCTTGACCTTCAGATGCGCCATGAAATTCACTACCTGAGGCAATTGCTTCCAAACCTGGGGCAGGAAAGTGCTGCGGCAGATGCGCCCCTCATGAGCGCATTCAAACACCACACCAAGGGGCTGAGCACCGACACTTCGACCTCCAACTCGGGAGCTTCCCGCGCACGGACTGGCGCAAAACGAGGGTCGTGTAACGAGGGTCACAGTACCTGTGGTGACACCGCTGCTGCAGTATTTCCAGCCTGATATCGAAGCAGTCGGTCGACACTTGGCTCCCGTTTTGGCGCGTTTCACGTCAACTCCAGCGGATTTGGTCTCACGATGAATGTACAAAACCATTGCCACACCTACAGTTCGCTGCATCAGCAAACCAACCCATTCACAGGAGCATCCCATGTTCACTTCCACCACCCGCCTCTCTCGCCATGCCGTCTTTGTAGCCGCCATGGTGATCGGCAACGCTGCCTTTGCCTTGCCTGAAGCGCAGTTCCAGCCCGTCTTCGCCCAGTTCCTGCAGGCTACAAACGGCGACGAGAACGCGATCGACCGGTCCGCAGAAGGTTTCAACGCCTTGCTCAAGCAGGAGCCTACCAACCCCGTGCTGATGGCTTACGCAGGTGCGGCTACGTCAATGAAGGCGACCACCACCCTGCTGCCCTGGAAGAAGATGAGCTTCGCCGAAGACGGCATGGCCATGCTGGACAAGGCACTGGCCATGCTCACCCCGGCACACAACGCAGCGCTGCAACACGATGTCCCCTCGGCACTGGAAGTGCGCTTTGTAGCGGCCAACACCTTTCTGGCCGTGCCCGGCTTCATGAACCGTGCAGCGCGCGGCAACAAGCTTCTGGGTGAGATTCTCACCAGCCCCTTGTTGGCCAAGGCGCCCCTGAGCTTTCGCGGCGATGTCTGGATGAAGGCTGCAACAGTCGCCGTCAAAGACAAGCGCACGGACGATGCCCGCAAGTACCTCAATGAAGTCATCAGCGCCAATGCTCCACAGCTTCAGGCAGCCCGCGCCCAACTCAGCGCACTGGCATCATGAACAGCACAACTTCCGTCGTGGAATTGCACGGCATATTCAAGACCTATAGGCTTGGGGCACACGTGATTCCCGCACTGCAGGGCGTTGACCTGAGCGTGCAGCGTGGCGAGTTGCTGGCGCTCACCGGGCCATCGGGCAGCGGCAAAAGCACAATCCTGAACCTGTGCGGCCTGATCGACACACCAGACGCCGGTGATATCGTACTGGATGGCCGCCATGTCAATGGTCTCGATGAAGTGCAGCGCACACTCTTACGCCGCGACGCGCTGGGTTTTGTCTTTCAGAACTTCAATCTGGTGCCGGTGATGACAGTTGCCGAGAACGTGGACTACCCGCTGTTCCTCGCCGGTATCGGTACCGCAGAGCGCAAGGAGCGTGTTGCGGCACAACTGGAAGCCGTGGGCTTGCAGGACCATGCCCACCATCGCCCTGATGCGCTCTCGGGTGGACAACGCCAGCGTGTGGCCATTGCCCGTGCGCTGATCAAGCGCCCGCGCCTGGTGATTGCTGATGAACCGACCGCCAGCCTGGATTCGCACACCGCGGATCAGGTGTTGGACCTGATGCGCGAACGCGGCCACGCTGAAGGTGCGGCCTTTGTCATTGCCACCCACGATAGCCGCCTCACTAGCCGCTGTGATCGTGTGCTGGCCCTCCTGGATGGGAAACTGCTATGAACACGACCTGGCTAAAGTTTGCAGTGCAGAACACACTGCGCAATCGGCGCCGCTCGGGCGTCACTGTGTCGATCGCCGCCCTCGGCACCGCGGCGATTTTGCTGGCTGGGGGCTTTGCACTTTCCACCTACCAGGGCCTGTCGGAGATGGCGTCACGCAGCACCGGCCATCTGGTGGTCGCCCGGCCGGCCCAGTTTGACAAAGACGAAGACACCCCGCTGCAGCACGGCCTGGACAACGCGGCCGAGCTGCGTACCCGCTTGCTCGCTGACCCCGATGTGCGCCAGGTGCTGCCACGGGTGGAGTTCAGTGGCCTGATCAGCAATGGCGACAAATCGACCGTCATGATGGCCACCGGCATTGACCCCGACAGCGAATTCGCCGTCAAGGGTCCGTTCCTGTCCATCACAGCGGGTGAGGTTCTGAGCAACGATGCCAAGACCGCTGAGGTCATGCTGGGCGAGGGACTGGCCAAAAGCCTGAAGGCCAAGCCCGGGAGCAGCCTGACTCTACTGGCCAGCACCGCCGACGGTGCCCTCAACGCATTGGACGTGGTGGTCAAGGGCGTGTTTTCCACCGGGGTGCCCGACATGGACCTGCGCTTCATCTACACCGACATCGCCACGGCACAAAAACTGCTCAATACCCAGCGTGTATCCAGTCTGGGCGTGTTTCTGGCCCGCATGGACATGACGCAGGCAGCCCAGCAGCGCGTAGCAGCGGCAAACCCGGAGCTAAAAGTCAAAACCTGGCTGGATCTGGCTTTCTTCTACAAAGCGGTGAAAGACCTGTACAACCGCATTTTTGGTGCCATGGGCCTGATCATTGGCGTGATTGTGGTGTTTGTCGTGACCAACGCGATGGCCATGGCCATCATCGAACGCACCCGTGAAATCGGCACTTTGCGGGCGCTGGGCACGCTACCGCGCCAGCTACTGACCACGCTGGGGCTAGAAGGCATGGTGCTGGGCGGTGCCGGTGCCCTGGTCGGTGCAGTGCTGTCGATCGGCGTGACCGTTTTCCTGCTGGTCGTGCCGATGGAAATGCCACCACCGCCTGGGCAGACCAAAGGCTATCCGCTACTCATCACCTTCGATGCCTTGATGTACCTGGCCACCATGGTCAGCATGGTGGCCCTCACCGTGCTGGCCTCGACCTGGGTCGCCCGCAAGACGGTCAATATGCCCGTGGTCGAAGCGCTGGCGCATACCTGAGACTTGCGGGACAGAGCAATATTTGCGAAGCAAATTTGCTCTGTCCTCAACTGATTAGACGACTTCCATACGCTCCTAACTTCATAGCACCTCACGCAAGTTTCATAAGGCTTACCGATGAAAACACTTCCAAAAATATTCGCCGTCCTAGCTCTCACTGCGGCTTCAGCCATCGCCCAGGACATCCCCACCATCCTCAAGGCCGCCGACAAATTTCGCATGAGTGCCGACAATCTGCAGGTGGACACCCAGGTCAACGTAGTCAACGCCGATGGCACGCCCGACAAAGAACGCCGTTACAAGGTGTTTGCCCAGGCCGGGCGCAAGTCGCTGGTGCTGATGCAGAGCCCTGCGGAAAAAGGCCAGAAGGTGCTGATGTTGGGCGACGATTTCTGGCTCCTGATGCCCGACAGCCAGCGCCCGCTGCGCATTACGCCGATGCAAAAGCTGCTCGGTGATGCCTCCACCGGTGACATCGCTACCATGAGCTGGGCCGACGACTACAGCGGAACACTTGTGGGCGAGGAGCGCTGTGGCGGTGCCAACCCGGGCGCGCCGCAGGTGCCCTGTCTGCACCTAAGCCTTGCCGCCACGCGCAAGGGCGTAACCTACCAGCGCATCGAACTGTGGCTTGGCAAAGCCCGCTTTGAGCCGCTCAAAGCCGACCTATATGTGCTGTCTGACAAACTGGCCAAACAGGCAATCTTTGTGCTGGACAAGCCCAACGCCCCGACCATGGTGACCGAAATGGTGCTGTCCGATCAGGTGAACAACCACAAGACCACCCATGTGCGGTATCTGAACCGCAAGGAACGCCAGGTACCGCAGGAGTGGCTCAACCCGATGTTCCTGGTACGCAACCCACCGCTGGATTGATGCCATGAAACGACTTAGTTGGCTCGCTCTGGCATGGATCTGCACTGGATCTGCCAACGCGCAAGACGGAGAAGATGCCTGGATGCTCAGCGGCAAGTTGCGCACCCAATGGGACAGTCGCCAGACCGGCGAACTCGGACCACTGGCACAAGCCAATGCGCTGCAAAGTGGCACGGTCGTGTTGGCCGATCAAGGCGCAACCGCGCAAGCTGAACTGCAGCTACGCGGTCGCAACTGGAATGCGATCGCGACAGCCCAACAACAAGCCTGGGCGGGCCAAGGGGGTCAAAGCGCCTCCTGGATCAATGAATTGGTGGTGACCGCCGATGCCGGCAGCTGGCAGTTCAGCGCTGGCAAAAAGATAGTGGGGTGGGACGTGGGATATGCGTTTCGCCCCAACGATATGGTGCAGCAGGAAGTGCGGCGCACGCTGGTGAGCAGCACCAACGAAGGGCGTCCACTGCTGATGGCGGAGCAGTTTGGCGCGGACTCGTCCTGGTCCATGGTCATTGTCAACCCGACCGGCCATGCCGATCTACTGCGGGGCGATGAGCCGGCACTGGCTGCGCGCTATTACCAGCGCCAGGGCGCGGCGGACTGGCATGCGTTTGCCCGATTCGCCGACCGAACCCGTGTCAGCCTGGGCGGCGCTGTGGCATGGGTCGCGAGCGACGCGTTGGAGTTGCATGCATCACTTCGCAGATTGCAGCACACCGACAGCCGCTCGGTCAATACAGCCGCACCACTGCTGGCCGCCACCAATCCCTGGCGCGCGAGCATGGCAAGCAACGCCACGCAGGCGCTCGTTGGCGGCACATGGACCAGTGCGCAGCAGGTCAGTGTGCTGGCGGAGGCATGGTGGGATGAAACGGCACTTTCGACCAATGAATGGGCCGACTGGCGCCGCCGCAACCTGGCGCTCGGCGCAATGGCCCACAGCGGATTACCAAATGGTGCGGTTGCAGGCAACCTGGCCTGGCAAGGTGAAGCCTTCGCAGTGAGCAGCAGCCTGCATCGCAGCAATCTCTACACACGGGTAAGCTGGGACATTGAAGCATGGCAGCCGTCACTGGATTTGCTTTTCCATCCCGCTGATAACGGTCTGATGTTGACCGCGGCCCTGCTGTGGAAAGGCGATCGCGTGCAGGTGCAAGGTGGCGTGCGCATCAATACCGGGCCTGAGGATGCAGTCCTGATGCAACTGCCGGTGCAGCGCCAAGCCTACCTGCTTGCGACCTGGGCTTTTTGAGCCAGCACCGGTTCGACTTGGCATACTTCGCTTACACGAGACCCATACCCATGCCTGCGATAACCCTGATTTCCCTCCTGAAACACGCCCTGCTGTCGGTCGGTCTCAACACCTTCATTGCCCTGGCATTGTCGGCCATGGATGTCCGGTACCTGTATATCAACATGGTGTTTTCGCAGTGCATCGGTTTGTCGATCTGGGCTCTGATCGAAGCCGCCCAGCACTGGCTGATCACCGACTGGGACCGCCAATGGCGCCGCCTGGTAGGGATTGTTCCCGTTGGTGTTGTGCTGGGTTACCTGCTCGGCACGCTGGTAGCCGGCCAACTGCTGCACATCAACAGTTTTGGCGCCCTGATGGACCACCCGCGCAGTTTCTTGGGCCTGCTAGCCATGAGCATGGCCGCCGGCGCATTGATGACCTACTTCTTCCTGAGCCGACGCCAACTCGCGGCAGAAAAGCAGCGTGCCGAAGTAGCGCTGCGACAGGCGGCCGAGTCGCGCCTCAAACTACTGGAGACGCAGCTCGAGCCCCACATGCTATTCAACACACTTGCCAATCTGCGCATCCTGATCAGCCTCGACCCGGCCCGCGCGCAGACCATGCTGGACCACTTGATTGCCTACCTGCGAGCCACCCTGAGCGCGTCACGTGCTGGCATGCACAGCCTGCAGCAGGAGTTTGACCGGCTGCAGGATTACCTGGAGCTGATGTCCGTGCGCATGGGCCCGCGGCTGCAATTCAGCCTGCGACTGCCAGCGGAATTGGCCGCGCAGGAAGTGCCCCCCTTGCTGCTGCAACCGCTGGTCGAGAATAGCATCCAGCATGGGCTGGAGCCCAAGGTAGAGGGTGGTTGCATCACCATCAGCGCCCGAAGAAGCGGGGCGTTGCTGTGCCTGGAAGTACACGACACAGGCTTGGGCATGGATCCCGCCGCGGTCGTGCCGGTCGGCAAAGGCTTTGGACTAAACCAGGTGCGCGAGCGGCTATCGACTGCGTACGGCAACGCAGGCGCTATCAATTTGGGAGCTGCCAGCGCAGGTGGCACTAGCGCTACCATCACTTTTCCTTGCAAACCATGAGTCAGAACAATCCCACAGCACTGATTGCTGAAGATGAGCCGCTGCTGGCGCACGCCTTGGCGGGTGAGCTAGACGCGGTCTGGCCGTCACTGCGCATCGTGGCCACGGTCGGCGACGGTACCTCGGCAGTGCGCGAAGCTCTGGCATTGCGGCCAGACATCCTGTTTTTTGACATCCGCATGCCCGGCATGGGCGGGTTGGAAGCCGCCTCCGCACTCGCCGAGCAATGGCCAGTCGACGGGCCGCAGGCACACCATTTTCCAGCCTTGGTATTTGTGACTGCCTACGACCAATACGCGGTGCAAGCGTTCGAGGCACAGGCGGTGGACTACCTGCTCAAACCGGTACAGACCGCACGCCTGAAGAAAACCGTTGATAAACTCCGGCAAACGCTTTTCCAGCCAGCGCAAGCCGCTATGGATTTGGAAGCAACCATGGCGCAATTGCGCGGTCTGCTGTCTGCC
Source organism: Rhodoferax sp. (assembly GCA_020048895.1). Lineage (GTDB taxonomy): Bacteria > Pseudomonadota > Gammaproteobacteria > Burkholderiales > Burkholderiaceae_C > Allorhodoferax. The sequence continues at coordinate 10,416 of JAIFLV010000065.1, forward strand.
ACGACGCAGGTCGACCATATTGCGGGTGGCGCGCAGGAACCGCTCAAGGTGCTGCAGGTGGGTGTTGGGAATGCCGTTCACATGGTGCCGGTCAACGATGTGGTGTATTTCGAGGCGGCCGACAAATACGTGCGCGTACTCACGGCGGAACGGGAGTATCTGATCCGCACACCCCTCAAGGAATTGCTGCCGCGCCTGCATCCCGATGCGTTCTGTCAGGTCCATCGCGGTACCGTTGTACGGACAAACGACATTGCACGGGTAATTCGTGAGGAGTCTGGCAAGATGCTCTTAAGCATGCGTTCTCGCCCGGAGAAACTGCAGATCAGCCGGCTGTATGCCCACCTGTTCAAAGCCATGTAATTCGCCATTCAAGGGCTAGTCCTCTTGCGAAAGCCGATGGCGCACACTACGATACACGCCATCCGAAGTCCAATGCAACCACCATGACCATTCGCTACACGTCCGTTGCCAACCACATGCCTGAGAACAAGATGCGGTTGTACCCAACCAAAGTGATCAATATCATCGGCGGGCCAGGCAGTGACAAATCCCTCTATTCATCGGCCATCGTGCTGTACCTGAACCTGCACCAGAAAACGGTGGAGGTCATTCCAGACTACGCCAAGTCACTGGTGTGGCAGCAAAACTTCGAAGTACTCAAAAACCAGTATTTCATCGCCCAACGCCAGTTTGAAATGATCAACCTGCTTGACGGTCAGGTGCAGTTCCTGATCACCGAATGCTCTTTGCCCCAGGTGCTCTACTACAACGAGCACTATGAGGACAACATCTGCGACATCGCCAAGACGCGTGCCCAGATCCTGGAGTGGTACCAGCAGCACAACAACGTCAACATCCTGGTCGAGCGCGGTGACAAGCGCTATATCCGCACCGGCCGCTTTCAGGACGAAGAGCAGGCGCGTGCCATTGACCATGGCCTTCGCAGTCTGTTGTTGCGAGAGGGAATGCGCTACACCAAGCTGGCGCCAGAGGTGGACGCGATCAACAGTTTTGCGGCGTCGCTGCTCGACGCCGAGTCTTGACGCCATGGCCGCGGGCTACGGACCGCGGGTGCCGTCTAAAATCATGCGAATGAGCTCCACGAATCCCGCCCCCCCCGACACCCATTCCAAGACCAGCAATTTTTTGCGCCAGATCATCGAATCCGATCTGGAAAAAGGTACCTACGCCAACCGCCGCTGGGCCGGCAGTCCCGGCGACGCCACGCACCAAGCTGCGGGGCAACCGGACCCCGCAAAGATCCGTACCCGCTTTCCACCGGAGCCCAATGGGTATCTGCACGTTGGGCACGCCAAGAGCATTTGCATCAACTTCGGCCTGGCACGCGATTACGGCGGCGTATGCCACCTGCGTTTTGATGACACCAATCCGGAAAAGGAAGACATCGAATACGTCAACAGCATTGTGGACGCCATTCGCTGGCTGGGCTTTGAGTGGAATGGCGCTAAAGATGCCGCGCCCTACCAGGCCAGCGATTACTTTGACTTTATGTACCGTGCTGCCGAGTATCTGGTCGAAGCTGGCCACGCCTATGTGGACGAACAAAGCGCTGAAGAAATGCGCATCAACCGGGGCGATTTTGGCAAGCCTGGGGTGGACAGCCAATTTCGCAACCGCACACCGACTGAAAACCTGACACGTTTTCGGGAGATGCGAGACGGCAAGCATGAAGATGGCAGCATGGTATTGCGCGCCAAGATCGACATGGCCAGCCCCAATATCAATATGCGCGACCCGGCCATCTACCGTATCCGCCGTGCCACACACCACAACACAGGTGACACCTGGTGCATCTACCCGATGTACACCTACGCACACCCGATTGAAGATGCGCTGGAACAGATCACCCACAGCATCTGCACCCTGGAGTTTGAAGACCAGCGTCCGTTTTACGACTGGCTCATGGACCGATTGTGCGAAGGCGGTCTGCTGGCCGCACCGGCGCCCCACCAATACGAGTTTTCACGCTTGAACCTCACCTATGTCATCACCAGCAAGCGCAAGCTCGCGCAATTGGTGAACGACCAGCGCGTGAGTGGCTGGGACGACCCGCGCATGCCCACCATCGTGGGCCTGCGCCGACGTGGTTACACGCCGGAGAGTCTGCACCTCATGCATGAGCGCACTGGCACCAGCAAGGCTGGCGGATGGACCGATTACGCCGTGCTGGAAGGCTGCCTGCGCGATGATCTGGAAACAAAAGCTTACCGCGGATTTGCCGTACTGAACCCGGTGAAGCTGGTCATGACTAATTGGGACGAAGTTTTTGCGCCCGGACATCTGGAGCGCTGCAGCCAGCCTGCACTCCCCCATTCGCCCGAGGGGGTCGAATCTCCCACGCGCCACTTCACCATGGGCAAGGAGGTATGGATTGAGCGCGAAGACTTTGAAGAAGTGCCACCCAAAGGTTACAAGCGCCTGTTCCCGGGCAACAAAGTGCGTTTGAAGGGCGGCTATGTCATCGAATGCACGGGCTGCAACAAGGGCGCAGATGGAGTGATTACCGAAGTTTTAGCCAGCGTGGTTCCTGACACCAAGAGCGGCACACCAGGCAGCGACCTGGTAAAGGTGAAGGCGGCCATCACATGGGTTGGCGTGGCCGACGGTGTACCCGCCGAAGTGCGACTCTACGATCGCTTGTTTCTCGACCCCTACCCCGATGCGGGCGGTAAGGACTTCATCGAAAATCTGAACCCGAACAGCCTGAGAACGATTACCGCCGTAGTGGAGCCCTCGTTGGCAAATGCGCTGCCAGACCAGAAGTTTCAGTTCGAACGCCATGGATACTTTGTCGCCGACCGCATGGATCACAAGGCGGGCCGCCCTGTTTTCAACCTCGCGGTGGGCCTCAAGGACTCCTGGAGCAAATAGCAAACCACACACAAAAAGGAAAACCTGTGAGCACACTCAAACTGAGCTATTTCGATTTTCATGGCGGCAGAGCCGAACCCGTGCGGCTGGCGTTAAGCATCGGCGGTATAGCGTTTGAAGACCACCGTTTCACATTCCCTGAATTCGCCGAGATACGAAAATCGACCCCATTTGGCCAGGTACCGGTGCTGCATGTGGATGGCATACAGGTCACACAAAGCGACTCCATCCTGCGTTATGCGGGAAAACTTGCCGGCCTCTACCCGAGCGACCCATTCCAGGCGCTGTTATGCGATGAAGTCATGTTCGTTGTGGAAGAGGCGAGCATGAATCTCGGACCCACGTTCCGCATGACCGGTGAGGAACAGAAGGCGGCTCGCCTGGCGCTGGTGAACGGCTCAATGCCTGTGTATTTGCAATGGCTTCAGTCCCAATTGGTGGCCCACGGCGGAGAATATTTTTCCGACAACCGCCTGACCATTGCTGACCTGAAGGTTTTCATCGATGTACGTGGCCTGAATTCCGGTCGCCTGGACCACGTACCCGCCGACCTGGTGGAACAATGCGCGCCCCTGCTCAACGCACACATGCGGCGTATCGCAGAATCAGAAGCAGTGTCGCACTACTACAAGCGATTCAACTTGCAATGAGCGTCAGGCGGCGGACACAAAAAGTGTCCTGCTGAGAACTACGTGTCCAGAATGCAAAAAGGCCGGGCTCCTTTTTAAGACCCGGCCTTTCTAGCTCTTCAGTGCGCCCCTTGAGGACGCCCGGATTGCTTAGTGGAACTGCTCTTCCTCGGTAGAACCCGTGAGCGCCTTGACGCTGGAAGCACCACCCTGAATGACCGTGGTGACTTCGTCGAAGTAACCGGCGCCCACTTCCTGCTGGTGCGACACGAAGGTGTAGCCCTTGTCGCGTGCCGCAAATTCCTGCTCCTGCACCATGTTGACGTAGTGCTTCATGCCTT
>JAIFLV010000170.1 GCA_020048895.1 Rhodoferax sp.
GAGATCGCAAAATTCGGCGTTGCGCGAACAAAAAAATGTGCGCTGCGTCATCGAGCAGATCAAAGTTGATTTGATCTGCGCTTCCCTAGCCGCCACTGCGCGAGCACCGCACGCACCCACGTCCCGCCAATAACTCCGCATTCGGCGCGCAGCAACCAAATCGGCGGTCAAGGCTCCCTTTCCCTGCGGAGCGAGGGGTCAACCCATAAAACCCAGGTTGACGGGATAGTCGGCTCGACCCGCAGCGACTCCAAAGTGTCTTAGATTCGGCAGAATGCCGCCCAGTTCGGCGTCTGCCACGCCAAACCAGCGCGCAAGGGTTGCTGCATATTGGTCGACCGACGTACTGGGCAGCAAGCGCCCCTGGCCTACATGCCACTGGTCCTCAGGCGCGCTGGTGTTACCCACACTCACGGGAGGAGCGGTGCCATAAAACGCTTTGCCCTTCACGGCGCCTCCCACCACAAAGTGGTGGCTGCCCCAGCCATGGTCGGAGCCGTCGCCATTGGAAGTGAGCGTGCGCCCGAAGTCGGAGGCGGTGAATGCGGTCACCTGGCTGGCTACCCCCAACTCCACGGTGGCGTTGTAGAACGCTGTCAAGGCATCGCTGACATCGCCGAGCAAACCCGGATGGTTGGAGATCAGGTTGTCGTGCAAATCGAATCCCCCAATCGAGACCAGAAACACCTGGCGCTTGCTGCCTAGCGTGGTACGGGCACCAATCAGTCTTGCCACCATCTTCAACTGGTCAGCCAAGGTATTGCTGCCGGGGAATTGCGTCGTCAATGTGCTGGCACCGAGCGCAGCGCCGATCTGCGACTCCGCTCCAATGGCGCGGCGCGTCACCTTGTTGTACTCGTTCTCGAGCGTGTGGCTGCGTGTCTGCTGCACAAGTTCCGATAGCGCCGACTTGACTGCACTGGAGCCATAGACATTGCTCTTGACGGCATTGATTGCTACCGCACCGCTGGTACTCACTTGGTAGGAAATGGCGCTATCGCCCGACAAAAATACCGCGTTGCCGGTGACATTGATGCACGTAAAGAGTGACGTGGCGTTGCTACCCAGCGCCAGGTCGCCGAGATTGCCACCCCAGCCCACGGTCGACCCTTCCGGTGAAGACGACTGCCAGATGGACTGCTGGTCGTTGTGGGAGAAGAGCTTGGGCGGCAACGGGTACTTCGCGCGGTCACTACTGCTGTACTGTGCCCTGGTGAGCGGCACCACCAGTGGGCCAACATTGAGCTGCACCGCGGCCTTGCCGCTGTTGAACAAGTTGGCCAGCCCCGTCATCGCCGGATGCAGCGCGTACTGGCGCGCAGCAGCCAGGGGCAGCGCTGGGTTGAGCAGCGTGGGTGCCAGTGCAGCCTTTGCCAACGCAATTCCACCCGCGCTCTGCAGCGCACCACCACTGCGTATGCCGCTATACAAGTTGTAGCTTGCGTCATCGTAGGTGACGACTGTGTTGGCATAGTCGTTACCGCCATAGAAGAACACACACACCAGCGCCTTGTAGTCGGTGGCGTCCATCGCCGCCGCCTCGCCGAGTGCCGCAAGGTTCAGGGCAAATGGCAACGCCGTACCGCTCAGTGCCAGTTGGCCGCTGCGACGCAAGAAAGCACGCCGGGTGGACTTTTTGGGAGAGTGCAAAAACATCGTGGATTCCTCCCTATTTCTGTACAAGGTATTCGCTTGACGCCATGATCAGCAGTACCGCCGCTGCAATGCGGTTGAGCTTGACCGATTCGGTGCTGGTGGCAGTCACCGCTGTGGCATTCAGGGCCGTGACGATCAAGGTCTGCGTAGCACCAGACAGCTGCCCCGCACACAGCAACAGATTGAGGCGGCTCACCAGTGCCGTGGCGTCTGTCACCAATGCCAGTTCGCTCGCATAGGTCACTACGACGTCGTAGCCATTGCTGGTGTTGCTGCCACTTGCAGCTTGATCAGGAGCGTTCGCGTAAATGCCGTTGCGCGCCACCCCTTGCAGGTAATTGAGGTACCCACCCACACTGCTCTCATTGACCAGCTGGAACTCCGGCGCAGGGGTCAGACTGGCACTGAGCGCAGTCGACGGCGGAACGTAGCCAGGGCGAAAGAAATTGAATACGCTGGGAGAGCGCAGTGGGCTTTGGCCGAGTTGCGTAGCCGGGTTGCTCAAGTCACCAATCTTCCAGCTGCCCTTCTTCGAAGTAATGCCGAAGGTACGCCCCCACTGCACCAGGCGCAGCATGGGTTCGCGCAAGCGACCGAATCCGGGTTGTGCAATAGCCGTGGCGCTACGGGCCTCGTCATCGAGCAGCACCGCCGCCCACACTGCCTTGAGGTCACCACGCACGCCCGAGCCGTTGTCATTGAAGGCGCTGGCCACCCGTGCCACATAAGCGGGGCTGGGATTGCTGGTGACCAGTCGCTGGATCATTTGCCGACCCAGAAACGGACCTACGTTGGGATGGTTGAACAAGGTGTCCAGCGCAATCTTCAGGGCCGCTACGCCATCTGTATTGGCTGGCACGGTGGCCCCCAGAAATGTGGCCGCCAAAGTCGAATGGTTCGCCGGATTGAGGCGCATCGGCAGACGTGTGAAGTGTGTGCTCGGTACGGTGCGCTTTTGCACGGGCTCCACGGTCGGCACGTTCTGCGTCTGGTCGACATCCCAACCGGTGAAGACCCGTGCCAGATTGGTGATGTCGCTTTGCGTGTACGACTCCAGCTTGTTGCCCGATGCGTCTTTCTTCTCGGTGCCGTCCAGGTTGAGCTGGTACAGCCCCAGGCTGAACAGTTGCATCACCTCACGGGCATAGTTCTCGTCTGGCGCGCGGCCGGTGGCAGTGTTTTCCTTCAGGTTGCCCTTGGTATTGAGGTAGTAGCCCATGGCGGCGTTCAGGGTGACGTCTTCGAGCAGCTTGCGGTAATTGCCAAAGGCATTGGCCACCAGCACGTCCCACCAGGCGGCAACTGCAAAACTTCGCCAATTGAAATTCAGCCCTGTGAGCGACACTACAAAGAACTCCGACAGTGCCAGGGCGGCCCGTTTGCGTACGGCGTCCTTGGAATTCATGAGCTGGTGCCACACCATGTAGTCGCCCGGATAGCTGGCATCAAAAAAGCGGGTGGTGTCACTCACGGTGTCATACCCGCGCTCGACCAGCCATGCAAATCCAGTGGACTCTGACGGTGCACTGAATTGCGCTGTGAGCCAGGCGGCGTAGCCTTTGCTGCGCACCTCGGCGATTTCTGTATCGGAGGCAGAAAACTGCGCCTGCAACAGAAAACGGGCTGCCTGCGCTTCGGTAATGCCTGCCACGACCGGTGGCACCACCACGGGTGGCGTGACGACCGGGGGCGTTACCACGGGCGGAGTCACGACAGGTGGGGTCACGACGGGAGGCGTTACTACCGGCGGTGTCACCACGGGCGGAGTCACCGGGGGAACCACCGCCGTGGGCGTTTCACCACCGCCGCCACCGCCGCAGCCCGCCAGCAGACTGGCCACCGCGGCAATGGTCACGCCACCACCGGTTGCAGACTGTGCTGAGGGCGGCATCGCTGCAGCATGGGAATCAGATTGAGTGACCATGGGCATCCCCTACCGGGAGAAAAGACCCCAGCTTAACGTTTTTGCAGCCCGGTGCGTTGGCCCGAATACGTAAAGAAATGTGTCATTCCAATTCAAAAGAATTCGTGTCGTTGTTGCTTCGCCTTGTCGTGCTGCAGCACTGCCTTCGGCTTCACGCCTAGACACCAATGATTTGGAAATGGAATCAGTTGTCAGCGTTTCGGGCGGCCTGCAAAACGTCGCGGGTGCGGATGGCCTCAACGCGTGCCGCTGCAGCAAAGTCGTCATCGGCGCCGGCGTACAGGATGGCGCGGGACGAATTGACGATGATCGGCCCGGTACTGGCATCGGCATTTCCGCGCCAACCGGCCTTGACGGTTGCCAGTGCGTCCCCTCCCTGCGCACCGACGCCAGGAATCAGCAGCGGCAAGGTGGGAGCGATGGACCTCACGCGTTCGATCTCGGCAGGGTAGGTGGCACCCACCACCAGGCCGAGTTGGCCGTTGAGGTTCCAAGGCCCCTGCGCCAGCGCCGCGATATGTTCGTACAGCAGTGGTGTTCCATCCACACCGGAGAGGCGCTGGGATTGAAAATCGTCGCCCCCAGGGTTGGAAGTGCGGCACAGCAGAAACGCGCCCTTGCCATGGTGCTTCAGATAGGGCGCAACCGAATCGAAACCCATGAAAGGTGACAAGGTCACGGCGTCAACACCATAGCGCTCAAACGCTTCGATGGCGTACTGCTCCGCGGTGCTGCCAATATCGCCACGCTTGGCATCCAGAATGATGGGCACATGCGGCGCCGTGCTGCGAATCAACGCGATGAGATGCTCCAGCTGGTCTTCGGCGCGATGCGCGGCAAAGTAGGCAATTTGCGGCTTGAACGCCACCACCAGGTCTGCAGTCGCCTCCACAATGTCGGCACAGAAATTAAAGATCTTGCTGGCATCACCCTTGAGTCGCCCCGGGAAACGGCTGGGCTCAGGGTCAAGTCCGACGCACAACAGGGAGCCGTTTTCGCGCTCGGCGGTGCGCAGTTGGTTTAGAAACGTCATGACGCCGATTGTAGGGACGCGTCGGCGTCGCGCACCACCTGCGTCGCCAGGCACAGGTCCGCCCAGGCCTTGGCCTTGTCGGCGCTGGAACGCAGCAGCACCTGCGGGTGGTAGGTGACCACCACCGGCGTGCCAGCGTAGCGGTAGACGGTGCCGCGCTGCTTGCCCAGCGGCAGCGCAGCATGTTCGGGATGTTCGACCAGCAGCGCCTGCACGGCAAAGCGCCCCATTGCCACGATCACCTTGGGTTGCACCAGCGCAATCTCACGGCGCAAATACGCAGCACAAGCGGCCAGGTCGCCGGCCTGCGGCAGTTTTCCCATGGGCGGTCGACACTTGACCACGTTGGTCAGGTAGGCGCCGGCTGCACCTTCTCCTTGGCGACTGACACGCACAGCCCTGAGCATGTTGTCCAGCAACAATCCCGCCTGCTCGGCAAAGGGCCTGCCCAGGCGGTCTTCATCGCCGTCTGGCGGGTCGCCCACCACCACCCAGTCGGCTGTGCGGCGGTGCTCCGGTGCACACAAGGTGGCCTGCTTGCGCCCGGCGCACAACCCGCAGGCCTGACAGCTTGCAGCCGATTCCACCAGTTCATCCCAATCCGAACCAACGATTACCCGCGCATGCGCAGGTGTCTGCAGGGACTGCGCAAGTACGACTGGGGGCGCAACCGCCGCAGCTGGCACAACCGGCGGGGTCTTGCGTTGGGGTTCTGCAGTGGATGTAATTCTGGCGGCCGGAGAAGCCGGCACGACCGGCTCTGGCGCAAAATCGATACCAGGCATCCAGACGCGCACGCCCATTTCCTGCAGCATGGCGCGTTGTCGCTCGTCAAGTTCAAGTGCCATGGTGGTCCGCGATCTACAAACGAAAACTCATGACCAGTGCATCTTCACGCAGGTTACCGCCCGCCGGGTAGTAGTCTTTGCGCTGGCCCATGCGACGAAATCCGTAGGCTTCGTACACTCGCATGGCCCGCTGGTTACCGACCCGCACCTCCAGCCAGACCCACTGCGCACGCTGGTACCGTCCCCAGAGGGCCAGCGCATCGAGCAGGGTGTGTGCCAACCCCTGACCCTGATGCTCCGGCGCCACGGTAATGTTGAGCAAATGCACTTCGTCCACACCCTTCATGGCCACGAAGTATCCCAGTACCGTGTCATTCGCCATGAGAATCTGCGCGTGGTAGCCCGAGTGCAGTACGTCCAGAAAATTGGTTCGGCTCCAGGGGTGGTCGTAAGCGCGCTGCTCTACGAGAAGCACCTGGTCGAGCCGGTCCGCAAACAGCGGCTCGAGCCGGACTTCTGTGGAAACATCCTGCTGCTGCATGCCATCAGACTCCCTGCGCCAGCGCCGCTTTGGCCGCTACGCGCTCTTGCGTGGTTTGTGCCACCTTGTTGCGCACATACCGTGGCAAGGCATGCGCGGCGTCCACGGCCTGCCCTTGCTCCAGCGCTGCGGGTGCAAGCAGCAGCATGGCGCGCGCGGTGGGCAGCGCGGTGATGCAGGCGTAGGGAGAACCCACACCGACCACACCCTGCAACGCCGCCGCATATTCACTAAACACATTGCCAGTGACGCTCCATGGCCCCAGGCCCAGCGCCTTTGGCTGCAATGCAGTCAGATAACCCGCCAACGCTTCGGGTGCGATCAGGCCACTTTCCTGCAGGGTAGTCCAACGACCCATGTCAAACGCATAAGTCGCGGCGTAGAGTTCGTTCATCCGCGCATCCAGCAGTGCCGTCATCACACCGCGCCCTGGCGGGGTGGGCACGCCCACAAGCGCTTCCTGCGCTACCGCTTGCAGTGAATCCATTGGAAGCACCGGCACATTGGCGCCAAAGGCCAGACCCTGCGCCACCGAGCACGCCGTGCGCAGCCCGGTAAAGGAACCGGGACCTGCGCCAAAACAGATGGCATCGAGCGACGCCAGCGGCAACTGGGCCTGCTGCATCAGGTCAAGGATGCCTGGAATGAGACTGGTGGACGCCTGCGCACCGCCAGTGGCCTCGTGCTGCCAGGTGTGCATTGCGCCATCGACCGTGCGTGACACCGCAATCGACATGCGCTCGGTACCCGTATCAAATGCAAGCAAATTCATGGTTTTGCGCACGCTGGTATTGCGTGAGCAGCTCCTGTTTTTGTAGCAATCTGGCGCACTTGCCGCACGCCGAACAACCACGCCCGCACGGTTGGGGCGACAGGTCTGCAATGGATTGAGCGGTGCGGGTAGACATTGCACAGATTATCAGGGACGCCCACGATTCGGTCGCGGCACATCGGATAATCGCGGCATGCAGATCATTGACCTCATTGGCTTCTTCGCCGCCTTGCTGACCACCGCGAGCTTTGTTCCCCAGGCGGTGCACACCTTTCGCACCCGAGATGTGAGTGGAATCTCCCTGATCATGTACAGCGTGTTCACGGCAGGGGTGGCGCTGTGGCTGGTCTACGGTCTGTTGCTTGGGGCCTGGCCCATCGTCATCGCCAATGTCATCACGCTCTCCTTGGCAACGTCCATTCTGGTAATGAAATTGCGTTACCGCTGAAGCTGGTTCACGCGTTGCCGCGTCGGCTGGCAGGATTTTTCTGACTTTCTGCAACGGGCCGGGAACTTTTAGGCCGCCCAACGCCAATAGAGGGTATGCAGTTTCCCGTTGTGTCCTGGTGGTTGGACCGATCGCCCGACGATCGGACTCTGTTCGCGCGCATGGCCGCGGGGGACCAGCGCGCATTTGATCAACTCTACCGCCGGGAATCCGCTGCGGTGTATCGCTATGCGCTGGCGGTCTGTGGCAACGAGGCGTGGGCTGCAGACGCATTGCAGGAAGCGTTTCTTGCGTTGTGGAAGGGCAATCTGGACTTTGACCCTGCCAAGGGCAATGCCGCCGCGTTCTTGTGTGGCATAGCACGCCACCACGTACTTGCACTCCTGAGAGACCGCTTGCATGGTGCGCAGGAATGGGCGCACGACGATGAGGATGCGGGCGCGCTCGACCACGGGTCCGATCCGCAGGCACGGGCCATCCAGGTGCAATCCATGGCCGCGCTGCACGGCGCCCTGCAGTCGTTGCCGTGGCATCAGCGTGAGGCGGCACAGCAGCAACTGGCCGCCATGGGGCTGCCGTTTGATCCGGCACGCGCAGGTGAACGCGTGCCGACCCGTTTTTTTTGCGTGCCAACGGAGAGCTGTTGGCTGTGCGTTTGGTACGTTGAACTACACAAGGAGAAATGGCATGACGAATCGCTAACGCAAAGGGTGTTTGCTACTTGGACTCACAGGCCTGGCCGCAGCGGTCGTGGCCCAGGGAACCGCACCAGGAAATATGCAAGAACATCAGATGGATCAACACCGCATCGAACTGCTGGCCCAAGCCTCGGCGGCTCCGACGCTGGTGGAGCGTGAAGTCATTGTGAGTGACGGCCGCAATGACCACCAGGCCACTCGTATTGTGAAGGGCGCGCCCTACTGTGCCGATGTCAACAACGAGACCACCGAATGGCTGATGGACCCCGGTGGAGCGTCAGCGAACGAGATTGTCAGGAAAACCGTGGGCCAGATGTGCCGCGACGGCGAAGGCCGCACGCGCCAGGAGCGCGAAGATGGCGGTCGCAAACGGGTATTCGTGCACGATCCGCTGGCGCGCGAGCACTGGATTCTGGACCCGGTGGAAAAGACTGCCCGCAAAACGGGGGTGACCATGGTGTTTATGGGAGCCAACGCGGGCGGCGAAGGCGCTGGCACCTGGCGCGAATATGGGCAGCGCATGCGTGAATGGGCCAAGTCCATGACCGGGCGCACACGCGAAGAAGTCCTCATTGAAAACATTCATCCCGGTGCACCGGGCGCACATCCGATGTCGCCAGCACCAAGCGCGGAGCCCGTGACGGTGACCCGCAATGAAACGGTATCGCCCGACGGCAAGCGCCGGGAAGTGGAAGTGCGCGTCATTCGCAAAGGCAGCCACGATGGAGCGGCCAGTGGACTGCCGCCGCTGGCACCCCTGCCACCCGGCATCCAGATGCAGGCGCATCGTCTGGCTCCACGCGGTCCAGGCGTGGTCACCGCGCTACCTGCAAAGGACATGGACGGCATCAAGGTCCATGGCGAGCGCACCACCTGGACCACGGAGGCTGGCAAGATTGGCAACGAAAAGGCGATCGTGCAGACGCGCGAGGTGTGGACCTCCCCCGAGCTGATGCTCACGGTGTACAGCAAGGACTTTGACCCGCGCCAAGGCGAAACCGTGTACCGCCTGTCCAACATCAAACTCGGTGAACCGCAGGCGTCACTCTTCAAAGTGCCATCAGGTTATGAGATCAAGGAGGCCCCAACGCTGCCGAAACTGCCTGCGCTACCTGCACCACCAGCCACGCCAGCCAAGGGCTAAAACTTCAGGACGAACGCTGAAGCAGATTCACCAGCTCGGCACCAACGCGTGCCGACGCTGCAATGTCATCTGTGGTTACCGTGGGCGTGAGCCAGTGCAGTGTCAGACCCTGGGCATCCCACAGGGCTGCCACGCCGCTGTCATGGTGCTGCACCAGCCATTCCCGCAGCGTCGGGGTCAGGCGCTTGGACAGTTCCGCGTCATTGCTCCACGCCGCGTAGCCACTGCCAAAGTCACCAGAGCCCAACTGCACCCGCTGCGTCGGCTCCAAATGCACACCCGCGGCACGCACTGCTCCAAAACGTTGGCGCACGTAGAGTTGCAACGCCAGCATGGCGCCCTGGGCCTTGAGCTGGGCCATCAGGCCCGTCGCGCCATCGTCCGCCGAAAACTGCGAGCTTTGTCCCTTCGGTAAATTCATGAGCAACAGGCTGCCACGCTCAGACTTGCAGTGGGGAGCAGTCCAGCGGGTGAAGTTGATGCTGGTGGAACGCCGCACGCTGACACCGTCGTCCACTTCAGACGCCAGCCGCAACACCTCGACTGTCCAAGCCACACCATCGGTGGTGCCCGCACTGCGATGCAGGCCGGCGTTGTCTGCATCCAGCGGCTCACCCGGTGCAACAGAAGTCGGATCGGTGAAATTGCCGTGCTCAATCTTGCCTCGGCCTTTGTAGAAGAAAAAGGCAATCACCGCCAGCGCAATCAGCAGCGGCCAAAGTTGAGTCCACAGTTGAGGCAGCATGGGCAGTTCCCTTCCCGAATGGGTTCCCAGTATAGGTGTGTCGCATCGCAACCTGATGCGAAGTGTTGCGCCGCCCGGGCAAGCGCCAGCCTTGCCGATTGTCATAATATTCACTCCGCGCATCCCTTGCGCACAAGCAGCACATTGGCGCGAGCTTGCTTTCGGGACGAACCACTTATTTCTTGGGGGAGTACACAAAATGATTTTCTTGAAGCATGCGGTACTCGCAACGCTCTTTGTGGCACTGGGCACGTGCGTGTGCGACGTGATGGCCGCTGGCCCGAGCACAGGCAAGGCACCCAGCGGGGACGGCCTGCTGGTAAAGCCCTACGAGGGGTCGCAGTTTGAATGGCAAAAGGACCATGGCTTCATTGCCGTCGAATTGCCCGCTGGTCCGCCGGATGCTTCCGCCAAAGGTGGCAAGGGCAAGACGGAGGTTCTGGAAGGCTACGTCACCCAGGTGGCCTATTCGACGGACAACTTGAAACGCTCCACGCTGGAGATTGCACGCAATTACGAGAGCGCGCTGCAAGCGGGTGGCTTCAAACTGGTGTTCAAGTGCTCGGCGCGTGAAAAGTCCTGCGGACCCTACAGCACCGAACCTCTGCTGGGGTCGTTTCCAAAGCAGGACGAGTACTACGTCTTGGGGCGTAGCCTGGACAAGTCCACGGGCGAAACCCTGACGCTGGCGATCCGCGTACCACAACCCAGCTACCACCACGTCATTGTGGTTCGTGGCAAGGCCATGGACACGGGCAAAGCCAAAGTCGATGCGTCGGCCATGGAAAAAGGGCTGGCTGCCCAGGGACACATGGCGCTATACGGCATCCTGTTCGACTTCGGAAAATCATCGCTTCAAGCTGAATCTGCTGCAACGCTGACCGAAATTGCCGCCTTGCTCAAACAGCAGCCCAACCTCAAGCTGCACGTTGTTGGGCACACCGACAACGTGGGCAGCTTTGACGCCAACTTGACCCTGTCCAGGGCCCGCGCGGCTACGGTGGTCGATGCGCTGGTCAAGCAGCACGGTATTGCCAGCAACCGGTTGATGGCACATGGTGCCTCGTCGATGGCGCCCGTAGCGACCAACCGCACCGATGCCGGGCGAGCGGAGAATCGACGCGTTGAACTGGTGGAGATGTAGGCACCACCGTCGGAGGCGTCCCGTTCAGTCCGATACCCGGGACTCTGACCGCCCCAAGGTCCAGCTCAGACCGATTCCAATGGCGCTGCCGGTCGTTTGCAGGAACAGAGGACTATGCTGGTTGGCGGCGCCGGCATAACTCTCCAACCGGGCAAATCCAATCACGCGCAGGTCCTGGGTCAGTTTCTTGGAAGTGGCAAACGCAAGACGGGTAGCAATCAAGCCGGCCTGCGCTTCAAACGCCGGCCGCTGGGCGGTGGCGTATTTCTTCTCCACATCGTAGAAATAGCCATTGAGCTTGCGGTCACCAAAAATCAGGCTGGCACGCGTCGAGAGGCTCCAGCCCCCGCCGACGTCGCGGCTCTCATGCACAAGACCGGGCTCGAAAGCCACACCCTGATCGCGCACGCCCCCGTTGAACTCGAGCACAGTGCGCAAGGGCAACTCCAGCCGCAAGCGACTACCGGGTGTGGGGTGACCCAGCGTCCATTTCAGACGCGGACCAAATTCGACCAGTGTGCCCAGGTCCGGCATGCCGCGCCGAGCGTCAATGGCTTCGGAACTGGCGGGCAATGCACCAGAGAAGCCCACATCCAACTCCACAGTATCGGTGCGCAACACGCGCGCGCCAATGCCGGAATTGTCGGCACGGAAAATTTCTCCACGGTACACAAAGACGGGCAGGACCAGTGCACGCGACGCACGGTCGGAAGAGCCCGGGTAAGCCGGTGTGGTGCCAGCGCTTGCAAACACACCCGCCTCCCACAGCGGCAAACCAGCCTCCTGGGCCTGGGCCTGTGCCGGGAGCGTTCCAAACAGGAGGGTGACGGTGAGCGCAATCGCAGTTTTCATAGCAAAGTCCATTGGAAAAAAGGGGAAACACGGTCCGCCCGACGGACAGCACAAGACCGTCAGTGTAGCCAAATTATACCAATCAGTCTAAATATTGACATTGAAGTCTATATGGTTACTTCATGGTAACACCGCATTCACGCCAGCCGCTGTGCTGGTGGCGACACGGTGTCCAATTGCGCGCGTCAGACAACCGCAGCGCGGGTCAGGCGGTCGCGCACCCCTTCCCACGCTTCGGTATCGGGCGGCGTTTCGACCCAGATCAGTTTGACCCTGGCAGCGTCAAACTCACGCAGCACCGCAAACAATTGCTGGGCCACGGCCTGCGCATCGTCGGGCATGCGACGAAACAGGATTTGCCGTGGAACCTTCTTCAACACGGTGCGGGCGTAAATGGCAATCGTGGGGCTACCTGCGGGGGCGATGGTCTCACTGAGCACGTCCACCGCGGCTTGGAGCGCGCGGGCATCCATCAGCCGCACCTTTGCGTTGGGAGCATAGTGCGACTCCAGCGTTCCAGATGCCTTTGGGGCCTCAAGCGCTTGTGCAGTCTGCGCAAGCAGCTCCTCATTCGATAGCAATTGGCGACCACAGGCCTGCTCCACCTGCAACCTGGTGATGACGCCCGGGCGCAGCAACACCGGCTGCCCACGGGTGCAGTCGATGATGGTGGACTCGATGCCCACGTCGCAAGGACCACCGTCGAGAATCAGCAGCGCCTCGCCCAATTCACTTTGCACATGCGCCGCCGTGGTGGGGCTCACCCGGCCAAAACGGTTGGCGCTGGGCGCGGCAAGTCCCCAGACTTCGCCTTCATTGCCCGTGTCCTTGCGCAAAGCCGACAGCAATGCCTGCGCAGCAGGGTGCGATGGGCAACGCAAACCGATGGAACCCTGACCTCCTGCAGCAGCACCCGCCACACCATCGCGGCGCGGCAGGATGAGGGTCAGCGGGCCAGGCCAGAATGCCGTCATCAGTTGCTGGGCAAAGGGCGGCACCTTCGCACAGAAATGCGCCACCGCCGACATGCCGCCATCGTGCGCCGAGACATGCACGATGAGCGGATGCGTGGCAGGGCGGCCCTTGGCGGCAAAAATCTTGGCAACCGCCGCATCATCGGCCGCGTCGGCCGCGAGTCCGTACACCGTCTCCGTTGGCAAGCCAATCAGGTCGCCAGCCCTTATTGCACGTGCGCAAGCAGCTATGGATTCAGGAGCGGCTGCAGGGACGATCATGACCAGGCAGTGCGCTTCAGAACGGCGCAATGCCAAGGATGGCAGCGGCTTGCAATGCCGTCGCGCGAACCTGCTCCGTACTGGCGCCCGTGATGGTGAGGTGTCCCATCTTGCGGCCTTTGCTGGCCTTGGCTTTGCCATACAAGTGGAGGTGGGTGCCTGGGAGTGCGAGAACCGCGGAGAAATTGGGGTCAGGCCAGATATCGCCGAGGAGGTTGAGCATGACGGCCGGGCTGTGTTGGCGGGGTTGGGTGAGCGGCAGGCCGGCAAGGGTGCGCACTTGCAGCTCAAATTGCGATACATCACAGGCATCGATGCTGTAGTGTCCGCTGTTGTGCGGGCGCGGCGCAATTTCATTCACCACCAGACCACCGAGCGCCTGGCCCACGGGACTAACCGGGTCGAGCACGAAAAATTCCACACATAAAACACCGACATAGTCCAGCCCATCTGCTATGGATTTTGCAGCTGCTACCGCACGCTGCGCAAGCGCTGCAGGCACATTCCCTTCATACACTTCGGTCACAGCAAGGATGCCGTCGCGGTGCAGGTTGCGCTGCACCGGCAGATGCACGCAAGCACCGTCCGCGCCGCGGCCCACGATCACCGAGCATTCCAGTTGCAGCGGCAGCATCTTTTCCAGTACACAGGGCACCTGCTTCAGATCGTTCCACGCCTGCGCCAACCCGGCGCGGTTGGCCACGCGAACCTGACCTTTGCCGTCATAGCCCAGACGCGATGTCTTGAGAATGCCCGGCAAGAGTTCGTGCGAAATGTCAGCAAGCTGCTCGGTGCTCTGCAAAACCGCATAGGGCGCGCAAGGCACGCCGCATTGCACAAAGTGGGCTTTCTCCAGGGCACGGTCCTGCGCGATGGCGACCGCTGCAGAGCCTGGGGATACCGGCCGTGTCTTTTCCAGTTCGGACAGCGCCTGGGCTGGCACGTTCTCAAACTCGGTGGTGATCGCGACGCTGCACCGGGACAACTCTTCCAGTCCCACAGGATCGGAGTACGGCGTCTGGATGTGGTGGTGGCTCACCCGCCCCGCCGGGCTCAGGGGATCGGGGTCGAGCACTGCAGTGAAATACCCCATGCTCTGCGCCGCGTGCACAAACATGCGCCCCAACTGCCCGCCACCCATCACGCCGAGCGTCATTTCCGCACTCATAACACCGGTGGCACGGTCATGCCGCGCGCCACTTCGGTCTGGTGGGCACGAAACTCGTCTGGGATGGTCGGCCGCCAACAACGCGACGGCAAACAGTGCTGCATTCGCCGCACCCGGTGCACCAATCGCGAAGGTGGCCACCGGTATGCCCTTGGGCATCTGCACGATGCTGTGCAGAGAATCGACGCCCGAGAGGTGTTTGCTGGCAACCGGCACACCCAGCACCGGCACTGTGGTTTTGGCCGCGAGCATGCCCGGCAGGTGGGCTGCGCCACCTGCTCCGGCGATGATGGCGCGCAGTCCCCGCCCGACGGCGCCTTCCGCATAGGCGAACATGTCGTCGGGCATACGGTGCGCCGAAACCACACGCGCTTCGTAGCTGATGCCAAACTGTTGGAGAATCTGCACTGCATGTTGCATGGTGTCCCAGTCGGAACTGGAACCCATGACGACGCCGATTTGGATGTTAGTCATCCGTGAATTTTACGTTTTTGCCATGAACTAGTTTGCCGCCGGGCCGCCCCAAGGCAAACGCGCCCCCTCGGGGGGCAGCGACCCGCGAAGCGGCGGAGCCCCGGCCTGAGCAGGAGCGAGGGACGCACGGGGGCACTACACTACACGAATGATCAATGTCACCCTTCAAAACTTCGATACCGAAGTCATCGCCGACAGCGCCACCATTCCCGTCCTGATCGACTTCTGGGCGCCGAGGTGTGGTCCCTGCAAGGTGATTGGCCCCTTGCTGGAAAAGCTGGAGACCGATTACACCGGGCGCTTCAAACTGGTCAAGATCGACTCCGACCAGGAACAGCAACTCAGCCAGGCCTTTGGCATCCGCTCCATTCCCACCTGCATTTTGATGTCGGGTGGAAAGCCGGTCGACGGCTTCATGGGCGCGCTGCCCGAGGGCAAGATCAAGGAGTTTCTTGACAAACATTTACCTTCGGAAGACGAACTCGAAGCGCAGGCCGGAGCCGAAGATGCTCAGGCCCTGATTGCCGCCGGGGACCCGCAAGCCGCCCTTAACAAGTTGCACGAGGCGCTGACGATCAACCCGGGCAATGACGATGCCCGCTACGACTACGTCAAGCTGCTGATCGAGAACGACATGCTGCAGGACGCTGAGGCGGCGCTGGCCCCAGCGCTAGCCGCCATTCCGCGCCAATTGCGGTTTGAGGCGCTCAAGCAATTCCTGGACGCTATCAATTTTGTATCTGCTGACGCACGTGGGACGTGGTCTGCAGACCAGTTTGATGCCTTGATTGCTACCAACAAGCGCGACTTTGACACCCGTCTTGCCAAAGCCCGTGTGCTGATGGTGCGCGGTCTTTGGACCGAGGCGATGGACGAGTTGCTGGAGATCATCATGCGCGACAAGGCTTGGGGCGATGCGGTACCGCGCAAGATGTATGTTGCGATTCTGGAGTTGCTCACGCCGCCCAAAGCCAAGCCCGATCCGACCGCTGGAAACAAGACGGCAGGCGGCATCGAGCTTGCCGGCAAGGCCGTAGCACAACTCGACCCGCAGGCGCAGATGGTGGCAAGTTATCGGCGCAAGCTCAGCATGGCGTTAAATTAAAAAATCCATTGCCCTCTCGCTTTGACGGAGCAACGTATTGCGTAGTCCACGCGATGGGCTGAATCGAACGTCGCTGCTACGCCATGAACCCCAGGTTGGGCTTTGGAAAGCGGCTGAGGTTGGGCAGCACGGTGGACATATTCGCGTCGCTCACTCCAAACCATCGCGTCAGCGTAGCCGCATATTCGTCCACGGAAGCGTCGCTCACTCCAAACCATCGCGTCAGCGTAGCCGCATATTCGTCCACGGAAGTGGTCGGAATCAGGCGGCCCTGGCCGGAGTCCTCCGGTCCGCCAATGGCCACCGTGGGAAAGTTGCCGTACACCCGGTTGCCCAGCACGGCACCGCCCATGATGAAGTGGTGGCCGCCCCAGCCGTGGTCTGACCCGCGTCCATTGGACTGCAAGGCACGCCCGAACTCCGAGGTGGTGAAGGCCGTGACGTTGTTTGCCACACCCAACGCGGCGGTGGCGGCGTAAAAAGCGGCCATGGCATCGCCAAGCTCCTTGAGTTTGAGTGCCTGGCTTGCAGGCAGATCGTCATGAAAATCGTAGCCGCCATGTTGCACAAAAAACAACTGCCTCCCCTGTGCCAAGGCACCGCGCGCAGCAACCATGCGGGCCACCATCTCCAACTGTTTGCCAATGGAGGTGGACGGAAACGCGACAGTCAGGCTCACGCCCGCCAAGGCATTGGTCACCAAGGCTTCACCGGAAATGGCGCGGGCCGAGACCTTGGACAGTTCGTTCTCGAACAAGTGGCTGCGCGGGTCGGTCATCAAACGCCGAATGGCAGTGGCACCTGCGGCAGAACCGTAGAGATCATTCAAGGCCCGGACCTTGACAGCCCCCTGGGTGGTGAGCTGGTACTGAATCGTGCTCTCGCCCGCTTGCAGCATATTGTTGCCCGCCACCGACATGGCAACCGACACGCCGCTGCCCGGGTTGTACGCCGCGGCCGTCAAGTCGCCGATGCGGCCCAACCAGCCGGTCTCTGAGGGCCGGTCCGGCAAGCCTGTCTGCCAGGCCGATTGCTGGTCCGAGTGCGAGGTGAGTTGGGCCGGCACTGCCACGGTGGGGTGGCCGCTGTTCCACTGCGCTTTGGTGATCGGCACTGCCAAGGGGCCCACGTTGGCCAGCAGCGCGACCCGCCCCTGGTCAAACAAGGGCTTGATGCCGGATAACGCGCTGTGCAGGGCCAGGGGTTGCCCGCTATAGCCCTGCGGCGCCAGGTCGAGCAGCTGACTGCGTTGCAAGGCCAGTGCCGGACGCGCGGCCACGTACGCGTTGTACTCGGCACCACCGGTGGGCACTACGGTATTGGACTGGTCGTTTCCGCCGCTGAGGTTGATGCACACCAGCGCCTTATAGCCAGCGGCGGTCTGCGCACTGGCGGCACCGGCTGCCAGCAGTGTTCCCGCCAGGGGCGTGCCGGTCAGCACCGACATTTGCGCAGCACGGCGCAGGAAGTCGCGTCGGGCATGGTTGTGAATGGTGGAATTCATGGTTATCTCCCCTATTTTTGAACAATGAAGTCTGGCGACAACATCACCAGCGTGATGGCGGTAATCACCCGCCCACGGGCATTGGTGGCGGGCAATGCGTTGACTGCCTGTAGCACCGTGTCACGCGTCTGGGGGGTCATCTGCCCAGCAAGCAACAATAGGTTCAGATGATCCAGCAAAGCCGCCGGGTTGCCCGCCAGCCCCAATTCAGCGGTGTAGGCGGACTTGATCGCGGTGTCGTTGTAGCCATGGCCGCGGTCCACCGTATAGGCAATGAAGTTTGCGTATCCCGTGACCGTGGTTTCGTGGGTGATCTGAAACTCCGGCGCCACCAGGCCACGGCGCATGATTTCTCCGGGCGGCGCATAGCCGGGGCGGTACCAATTGAACACGCTCGGGGCCCGCAACGGGTTCTGGCCGATGCTGGAGACCGGGTCTTCCAGATTCCAGATACTGAAGAAATACCCGCGGCCCGAAGTTTTTGCGTCAAACGCGCGCATCCAGTTGGCAAAGCGCACCATGGGTTCACGCAGCTTGCCCCATTGCGGATCGGCCAGCTTGGTGTTGTCGCGCGCTTCCGGGTCCATGAGGACGGCGCGGATCACTGCTTTCATGTCCCCGCGCATGCCAGCCGTGTTGTTAAAAGCCTGCGTAACCCGTGCCACATAGGCCGGACTGGGGTTGCTGGTAACCAAGCGTTTAATCAACTGGCTACCGATGAAGGGGCCAACATTGGGGTGGTTGAACAGCGTGTCCATGGCCACCTTCAGGCTTTGCTCGCCGCTGCTGCCCGCCGGCACGCTGGCGCCAAGGAAGCGCTTCTCGCTTTGCGAGTGGTGGTCAGGGTAGTTCTGCAACGGGTCCTTCCAGTTCCTGCCGATCCAACCCTCCCAGCGGCTGCCGCTCTTGTCTGGGCCGTTCCAGCTCCAGCCGGTGAACACTTTGGCCAAGCCCATCACATCGGCCTGCTCGAAGGTCGGAATGTCACGGCCGTTGCCGTCCTTCTTGCGCGAGCCATCGGGGTTGAGCTGCCACAATCCGATGGTGAACAGTTGCATCACCTCGCGGGCATAGTTCTCGTCCGGGATGCGGCCTGTTACCGGGTCCTCTTTCTGATTCTTCATGTGCGACAGGTAATGCGCCATGGTTGGATGCGTCGACACTTGCTCCAGCAGGGTACGGAAGTTGCCAAATGCGTTGCGCGACAGCATGTCCAGGTAGCTGGCATGCGCATCCGCCTGAATCGGCACAGCACTGTTTTCGGTGCTAACAACGAACAGCTCGCTGAGCGCGAACACGGTGCGCTGACGCAGCTGGTCGGGGCCGCGCACCGCTTGCGTCCAGAAGCTTTCCATGGTGGCATTGATGTACTGCGAGTCGCACACCGTGCAGCCGATCGGACCCTTGCGCACCATCACGTAGTCCCAATGGGTGTCCATCGAAGGCGTGTTGAACTGCTCGGTAAGCCAGGCATCGGCACCCATGGCGGCCACGTTGTTGATCTCGGATAGTGTGGGTCCATAGGTGGCCTGCACCAGCAGGCGCGCAGCGTCCGCCTTCGTTACGGGAACGGGGTTCGGGACGGTATTGGTGCTGTTGCAGATCGGGTTGATGGCAGCGCCCCAATTGCCGTTGAGGCATTGGAAGCTGGCGGATCCTATGGTCGTCGCGCCTGATGTCGAAAGCAATGCGCTCAACCCTGAATCCGCGGTGCTCGACACTGCAGAGCAAACATTGCCCGCGACGGTCCAGCTCAAGGTCTGCGCTACGCAAGGCCGCGGCGTTGGCGTTGGCGTTACGGTACCTTCGGACTGAAGATAGCAGGCCTTGAACGTGCCCTTGATCGGGTCGCCAAAAACGCTGTTGTTGCAATAGACCGGGCCTGACAGACTCTTCACCACGTATTGCCCCTTGGCTCCATAGGCCACAGATCGGGTTCCACTGAATGCACACTGTCCGCCTTCGGTCGCACATGCCTTGGCAGAGAAATTCTGGCCCGACACCGTAAAGCTGGCTGGAAGTGGTGCAGCGCTTGCCAACACCCGGTAGGAAGACATCAGGTCATTAAAACTTTGTGCAAAGAAATTTGGTGTGGCGACGTTGACACTGACGCTGCGCCCTGTCTTGTTGACCTGGTCAAACATGTCCAGGGTAAAGCCTGGGGCTATGCGTACCGAGGACACCAGATTGTCCCAGCCAGATGGCATGGTGCTGGCTTCGCCGGCGCCCACGCAGTAGCTCTTGCCAGAGTAGTTGATATGTTCAAAAAAGCACACCGGCCCCGATATCACCGGCGCAGCGGCATCCAGGTAGCATTTTTTCGCCGTGCCAACAATCGGGTCGCCAAATACTCCGTTGCTGCATGCCGCCGGACCCGTCAGAGTACGTACGCTGTATTTTCCTGCAGCACCATAAGCCACTTTGTACGTCCCGGAAAAGCTGCAAACTCCTCCCTCCACGGCGCAGGCCTGTGGACCATAGGTAGTCCCAGCAATGGTCAACGCTCCGGTTTGCGCGGAAACCGTAAATGCCATGGCGGCAAGGGCGGCAAAAGCACCGACCCGCATCAGGGATTTGATGCGTTGCACCCGTAAAACCCGATGGATTGCCCATCGAATTATTGAATTGTTCATGGGAAGCCTCCTTAAATGGCCCTGTTGAAGTCGCTAAAAAAATGAATGCCCTGATGTCCCGCTGCGGACGAATCGCGATGGTATGTAAAGCAGGGTGGTGCAGGTGCTACAAAGTGTCTCCAGATGTGACAAGATGTATCGGCGTGTGCCCCTTGGCCCGCCCTCTCTTTGGCCCAAACTGATACCGGTGCTTGACACCAATGTGGTGATTCGCCTGTTGGTGGGCGACGATGTGCGCCAGGCACACTCGGCTGAGCAACTTGTGACCACAGAGCCCTGTACGGTGGCGATATCCGTTTTGATGGAGTGTGAATGGGTGTTGCGCGCCTGCTATGCGCTAACGACGCCAGCGATTGAGGCCAGTTTTCGTGACTTCCTGAATCTGGACAATATTGGCGCTGCGGACCCATTATTGGCGCAGCGTGTGCTGGACGCCTACGGCAGTGGGCTCGACTTTGCCGATGCCCTGCACGCCGCACAGTGTTCCGACGGCCAGCGTCTGATGACGTTTGACAAGCGCTTTGCCAAAAACGCCCGCAAGGCAGGTCTGCATGGTGTGACCTTGCTGAAAAGTTAGGCCTGGTCAGGCGGTTCCAGCGAAACTTGAGGATCAAACGCAGCCAGCCCCTGCTTGGCGGCCACCAAACTCACGCCTGGTTCTCCCGCAAATACCGGGCCGCCACGGCATCACACCAATGGGCCATCCCGATGTCGTTGGCGCTCAGTCCACCCGCATCGTGCGTCGTCCAGACAATGCTCACCCGGTTGTAGACGTTGGACCACTCCGGGTGGTGGTTGCGCCTCTCGGCAGCCAGGGCCACCTGCGCCATAAAGCCGAAAGCCTCGTTGAAGTCGCCCAACACGAAGGATCGCGCAATCGCACCGTGCTGCCCGTCGTACCGCCAGCCGGGTAGTGCAGTCAGCGCTTGGCTTCGCTCAACTTCTGAAAGTTTGTGCATGCTTACTTCCTTTTTTTGGCTCTACGATTTTGGCCCTACGATCACGTGGTCACGATGCCCGGGGGGCGATTCGCACCGGCATGGGCTGGCATGATACTGGCTTGGATAACATCCGAGACCCGTGTGTGCCTGCAGTGGCACCCAGACGCGTTCCGGGTTTGTGGGGTCAAGTTGAGGGATCTTTGATGAGCGATGTTGCAATGACCACCAGCCTGTTGGCGTTGGTGGCGGTTTTAGGCTTGTGGTTGGGGAACCTGGAGTTCAAAAAGGTCGGCCTTGGAATTGGCGGGGTTTTGTTTGGCGGCCTTTTTGTGGGCCATTTTGTGCACCAGCAAGGGGTGTCGCTCGACTTGCACACGCTGCATTTTGTGCAGGAATTTGGTCTGATCCTGTTCGTGTACAGCATTGGCATTCAGGTGGGGCCGGGATTCTTCTCATCGCTGCGGCAGTCTGGTTTGTTGCTCAATGGCCTGGCAGCGCTGCTGGTGGTGCTGGCCTGCGTGGTAGCGACGGTTTTGCACAAGGCTCTGGGCGTTCCGCTGCCCGTGATTCTGGGTACTTTGTCGGGCGCGGTGACCAACACGCCCTCTTTGGGTGCCGGGCAGCAGATTTTGACCGAGTTGGGGTCGCCCGCCAGTGAGGTTTCGACCATGGGCATGGCCTATGCGGTGGCGTATCCGTTTGGAATTTGCGGTATTTTGCTGTCGATGTGGCTGGTGCGACTTGCCTTCCAGGTGAACATTCAACAGGAGGCAGTGCAATTCGATCATGAAAGGGGCCTCGCCAAAGCTGGCCTGAGCACCCTCAACGTCGCGCTGCGCAACACCAATCTGGTCGGATTACCGCTGGGCGAACTGCCGGTTCTGGCTGTCGGGAAGGTGATCTGCTCCCGGCTTAAGCGTGGAGAAGTGCTTTTTGCGCCCACCCCCAAGACCACGTTGGAACTGGGCGACCTGCTGCACCTGGTAGGTGAACGGGACCATGTACATCGCGCCCAACTCGCCATTGGCGAGGCTGTTGAGACATCGCTGTCCACCTTTGGCACCGACTTGCGCGTTGAGCGCGTCATACTCACCAATGTGAAGTTATTGGGCAAGCGCATCGGCGATCTCGCTTTGCCGCAGTCCTTTGATGTCGTCATTTCCCGACTCAACCGTGCCGGTGTAGAACTGGTGCCCAACGACCAGACGGCTTTGCAGTTTGGCGACATTCTGAACCTGATCGGGGCACCGGACGCAATTCAACAGGTGGCAACCATGCTCGGCAACGCCCAGCACAAGTTGCAGCAGGTCCACATGCTGCCGGTTTTCATTGGCATCGGCCTGGGCGTCCTGGTAGGCTCGGTTCCGTTTTATCTGCCCGGCTTTCCAGCCGCCCTGAAACTGGGCCTGGCCGGCGGCCCGCTAGTCGTCGCTTTGATTTTGTCGCGCATCGGAAGCATAGGCACCCTGTACTGGTTTATGCCGCCGAGCGCCAACCTGGCGTTGCGAGAACTGGGTATCGTGCTGTTTTTGTCGGTTGTCGGCTTAAAGTCAGGCGGACAGTTTGTCGAAACATTGACGCAAGGCCCGGGTGTGAGCTGGATGGCCTACGGCGCGCTGATGACCCTGCTGCCACTCCTGATTGTGGGGTTTCTCGCCCGTGCTTTTTTTGGACTCAACTACCTGAGTTTGTGTGGTTTGTTGGCCGGGTCCATGACGGACCCACCCGCACTGGCATTTGCCAACTCCATGCATCCGACCAACGGCGCTGCCGCTTTGTCCTACGTGACGGTGTATCCCATGGTGATGTTCCTGCGCATCATCTCGCCACAGCTCTTGGCGTTGCTACTGTGGGTGTAGTCGCGGCGTTTCCCCATGATCGGTCTTGGCGTGAATCTTGCGCCATGGTAGTCCGGTTCGCATCCATCTCCCGTTACAGGTTAAGCCCCGGCTTTCTAGCAGGGTACCGGCCAGGCCTGATAATGAAATAGATGTAGGTTAATTTCAACTGAAAGGAAAAGTGCCATGCCTGAAGCGTCTACGGGTTCCCAAGGGCTTACCCAAAATCAAAAACTGCTCAAGTGGGTTGACCACATGAGCGCCTTGTGCAAACCGGATCGCGTAGTCTGGTGCGACGGATCGCAGGAGGAATACGACCGCCTGTGCGAGGAGATGGTGGCCAGCGGAACGTTTATCCGTCTCAACCCGGACAAACGCCCCAATAGCTTTTTGGCGCGTACCCACCCCTCCGATGTGGCGCGGGTCGAAGAGCGCACCTTTATCTGCAGCCCGACTGCAGACGATGCCGGTCCGACCAACAACTGGGCGGACCCGGATGAAATGCGCGCCACACTGCAAAATGTATTTTCAGGCTGCATGGCTGGGCGCACCATGTATGTGATCCCGTTCAGCATGGGGCCACTGGGCTCGCCGATTGCCAAGATCGGCGTTCAGATCAGCGACAGTGCCTATGTCGTGACCAACATGCGCATCATGACCCGCATGGGGGCAAAAGTGCTGGATGTGCTAGGCGAGGGTGCCTTCATTCCGTGCATGCATTCGGTGGGTGCACCACTTCAGCCCGGACAAAAAGACTCGACCTGGCCCTGTGAGCCCGATATTTCCAAAAAGTACATTGCCCACTTCCCTGACACCACAGAGATCTGGTCGTATGGCTCGGGCTATGGCGGTAATGCCTTGCTGGGCAAGAAGTGCCTGGCGCTGCGGATTGCGTCTGCCATTGCTCGCCGCGAGGGTTGGCTGGCCGAGCACATGCTGATTACCGGTCTGGAGTCCCCCACGGGCGAGAAAACCTACCTCGCCGCTGCGTTTCCCAGCGCGTGCGGCAAGACCAACCTGGCCATGTTGCGCCCGCCCGCCGGCTTTGATGGCTGGAAGGTCTCCACCGTGGGCGACGACATTGCCTGGATCAAAAAGTCACCTGACGGAACGCTGCGGGCCATCAACCCTGAAGCAGGTTTTTTTGGCGTGGCACCCGGCACCAATTACTCGTCCAACGCCAACGCCATGTTGACCATGACGAAGAACTCGATCTTCTCGAACGTAGCGCTGACGGACGACGGCGACGTGTGGTGGGAGGGGATGGATGGCCCGCCACCGGCCCACGCGATCGACTGGCAGGGCAAGGATTGGACCCCCGACTGTGGTCGTCCGGCCGCTCACGCCAATTCCCGCTTCACAGCCCCGGCCAGCCAGTGCCCATCGGTCGACCCAGACTGGGAAAATCCCAATGGCGTGCCCATTTCTGCCTTCATATTTGGCGGCCGCGCCAGCAAAGAAATGCCGTTGGTATTTCAGTCCTTTAATTGGTCTCACGGGGTTTACCTGGCCGCCACCATGGGCTCTGAAGCCACTGCAGCGGCGATCGGTGTAGTGGCCACCCGGCGCGACCCCATGGCAATGCTGCCGTTTTGCGGCTACAACATGGCAGACTACTTCACACACTGGCTCAATGTGGGGCGTAAGGTGAATAACCCACCACGGATTTTCCGGGTCAACTGGTTCCGCAAGAATGAGCAGGGCAAGTTCATATGGCCCGGTTTCGGTGAAAACATGCGGGTGCTCAAGTGGATTGTGGACCGTGTCCATGGGCGTGCGTTTGCCGTAGAGAGCCCGTTGGGCT